>SLSB01000408.1 GCA_007130675.1 Candidatus Hydrogenedentota bacterium
AAGGGCAACAGGACGTTTCGGCGTTTTCGCGCCCAGTACGTCAGCACGAGTGAGAACAGGACCATCCCGAGGGCTTCGAGCAGCGGTTTCTGCAGGTGGTAGAGCCCTTCCGATAATGGCACGATGAGCCATCCTACCCGCGGTAGCCACGCGTCCCACGCGCGAAGAAGCGTGTAGCGGTGCAGGAACTCCCAGCCAAGAAGCCACGAGAACACCCAGATCATGTGGCGCAGAGCAAACGCCTGCTTGTCCGCGGCGGGCAGAACGCCATAACCCGGATAGATATCCCGCACGCCGGGAAGCAGCGGGATGATGATGACCGCCACGGCGCCCGCGCCAGCGAGACCCGCCAGCAGCCAGAGGTCCACCCGCTTCCAGCGTTTGAAGGTCAGGGCGTGCACGTCAAGCCAAGGCAGGGCTGCGGCGAAGGGAATAGCAAACCAAGTCACGAACTTGAACCAGTCGAATCCGCGCGGGCTCACCCACGCGAACATGCGCCAATCGATGATCAACTGCACGCGGTGCGTGGCGAGTGTGTCGATGCCCAGCACCAGGGCTACATATACGGCAACCCACAGGGCGCGCCGTCGTGTTTTCGCGCTGGAGCTTTGGACCATGGGCAGGTTTGGCATCGCTTATCTGGCGAGTTTCTTGCCTTCGCGCGTATCGGGAAAGGGGCACAGATCGCGGAGACAACACTGCGAACACCTGGGAGCACGTGCGTGGCAGATCGCCCGGCCATGAAACACCAGACAGTGTGAGAGGTCGGTCCAGCGCTCTTGCGGGAAGATCCGCATGAGGTCTTGTTCGATCTTGGCCGGGTCGCCGTTTCTAGTGAAGCCCAGCCGGGCGCTTACCCGTTTGCAGTGGGTATCGACAATAATCCCGGGCGTGCCAAAGCATTCGCCCAGAAGCACGTTGGCGGTCTTGCGGCCAACGCCGTTGAGTTGAAGCAGCTCCTCCATACTGCCGGGCACCTTCCCTCCGAATTTGTCCACAATGGTCTGGCAGGCCGCCTTGATGGTCTTCGCTTTCTGCCGGTAGAACCCGCAGCTTCGGATGGCCTCCTGAAGCTCTTCGTCCTGCGCGTTTGCATAATCTCCGGCGGTCTTGTAGCGCTTGAACAGTGCTGGCGTGGTCCTGTTTACCCGCTCATCGGTGCACTGCGCGGCGAGAATCGTTGCGACGAGCAACTGAAGGGGATTCTGGAAGTCCAGCGAACAGCAGGCGTCCGGGTAGGCCCGCATCAGCCTGTCGAGCACTTCGCGCGCGCGCGCGCCCTGCGCGGCGCGGGTCATCTTGATTGCAGCCACTCGAGTAGCTCCTCCGTCGTCATACAATTCAGCAAGGCATCCTTTTCGAGCCATCCCTTGCGCGCTATGCCCAGGCCATAGGCCACGTCCTCGATACCTTCGACGCTGTGGGCGTCGGGACCTATGCAGAACACGATGCCCCGCTCGCGCGCCTTTCGGATGTTCCGCCAATCCAGGTCGAGCCTATGGGGATTGGCGTTGATCTCGATGGCGACGCGGTGTTCGGCACAGGCGTCGAATACCGCGTCGAAATCCAGCGGGTATCCATCGCGCGAAAGCAAGAGCCTCCCGGTCGGATGACCCAGAATTGCCGTATACGGGTTGCCAATGGCCGCAAGCAGCCGCTTGGTGGCCTGCGATTCACTCATGTTGAGACGGCTGTGCACGGACGCGATCACAAAATCAAAACGATCGAGCGTCTTCTTGTTGTAATCGAGCGAGCCGTCGTCCAGAATGTCGGATTCGATACCCTTGAGAATGCGGATGTCGTCCAATTTCTTGTTCAGAGTGTCGATTTCATTGTGTTGCTGAATGATCACGTCGGGCGGCAACCCCCCGGCATAGGCCGCGGACTGGCTGTGGTCCGCGAAACCGATATAGGCATACCCCGATTCGCGTGCGGCCACGGCCATTTCCTCGAGACTGTTCTTGCCGTCGCTGTAGGTCGAGTGGCAATGCATGAGCCCCACGAGGTGCTCTCGCTCGACGAGGCTCGGCAACGTGTCCACCTCGAATTCGCCCATGTCTTCGCGCAACTCGGGTGGAATGAACGGAAGGTCGAGGGCTTTGAAGATAGCCGCCTCATCTTCGCACGGGACGAGCTTGTCATCTCCCTTGAACAGTCCATACTCGTTGAGTTTCAGCCCGCGCTCCTTCGCGCGCTGGCGCATGACGACATTGTGGTCCTTGCTGCCGGTGAAATGGGCAAGCGCATAGGGGAACTGTTCTTCCGAGACCACCCGGAGGTCGACCGCAATGCCCGAGTCCAATACAATGCTCGATTTGGTCTCCCCGCTGCCGGTTACTGTTTCAAGGCCGGGGGCTTGGACAAAATGCCGCATGAGCGCCGGTGCATCGCGGGCCGAGGCCAGCAAGTCCACATCTTTAACCACTTCCTTGTGGCGGCGCAGGCTGCCGGCAATCTCGATGCGACAATTCCCATCCTTTTCGAACAGATAATCGCGGATGGTGCGCGCGGCTTCCATGGCCGTGCTTATGAGGTATTGATTCTGGTGGCGCTTGGCGAAGGCAAGCCCATCGAGGACCTTCTGCTGCATTTTGGGGCCAAACCCTTTGAGGGTAATAAGGCGGTTTTCCGTGCAGGCATACTCCAGCTCGCCCAAGGTTGTGATGCTCAGGTCTTCGTAGAGGGTCTTGATGCGTTTTGCGCCCAAACCGGGAATCTTGAACAGGTCGAACAACGACTCTGGGAACTTGGCCTTCAACTTCTCGTAATAATCCAGGCGGCCGGTGTTCACCAGTTCGGCAATCTTTGCCTCGAGAGTTTCTCCCACGCCTTTGATCTCGCGCAGGCGCTCCTCGCGCACCAGTTCGGCGATGTCCTCTTCGCATTGAAGAATCTGGCGGGCAACATTTTCGTACGAACGGGCCTTGAACGGGTTTTCCCCCGACAGCTCGAGCAGGATGGCAATCTCTTCGAGAATTGCCGCGATTTCTTTCCGGTTCATAGGGGCGTTTCCATAGCCGGCGGGCTTGTCCGGGAGTTACAGTTTCAGATTGAGCGCAATGGCCAGCACTTCGCGCATTTCGTTGACGAAATGAAACGCGACTTTCTTGCGAGCCTTTTCCGGCACATCCACGAGGTCTTTTTCGCAGTGCGCAGGCAAGATGATCACTTTGACCCCCGCACGGACAGCCGCAAGCACTTTCTCCTTGATGCCTCCGACCGGCAACACCAGTCCCCGTAGCGTGATCTCCCCGCTCATGGCAAGATTCCGCTTCACCTTCTTCCCGGTCAGCAACGAGGTGAGGGCCGTTAACATCGTGACCCCTGCGCTCGGACCATCCTTCGGCACCGCACCCGCGGGTACATGAATGTGTATGTCAAACTTGGAGAACTCATCCGGCGGGATACCGAGAGCGTTGGCATTTGCACGGACGTAGCTCAAGACGGCCTGCGCCGATTCTTTCATCACGTCGCCCATCTGTCCGGTGAGGGTCAGTCCTCCTTTGCCCGGCATACGGGTGGCCTCGACGAACAGAATATCGCCGCCGGTGGGGGTCCAGGCCAGTCCCGTGGCCACGCCCGGCCGGCCGGTGCGATCGACCACCTCGTGATAGAAACGCTCGGGGCCAAGATACTGCTCGAGATCCTTTGCTTCGATCTTCATGGGCTTGCGCCTGCCCTTTGCAATAGCTGTGGCACAGCCGCGGCAGACCGCCCCAATCTCGCGTTCGAGATTGCGCACACCGGCCTCGCGCGTGTATGAATCGATGATGCGGCGGATGGCCCCAACGGTAATGGTTACTTTCTTGCGTGAGATTCCATTGGCCTCGAGCTGCCGTGGCACCAGATACTTTTGCGCAATATGCGCCTTCTCTTCCTGGATATACCCCGGTATATCGATGATTTCCATCCGGTCCCGCAACGCCCAGGGAATCGTGTCGAGAATATTGGCAGTACCAATAAACATCACCCGCGACAGATCAAACGGGACGTTAAGATAATTGTCCGTAAACGTGTCGTTTTGCGCGGGGTCGAGCACCTCGAGCAACGCCGAAGAGGGGTCGCCGCGAAAATCGGCCCCAACCTTGTCCATCTCGTCAAGCATAAACACCGGATTGTTCGAGCCGGCTTTCCGAATGCCTTGGACGACGCGGCCCGGCATTGCGCCGACATAGGTGCGCCGGTGTCCGCGGATTTCGGCCTCGTCATGCAGTCCCCCGAGAGACATGCGCACGAATTTGCGGCCCAGCGCCCGGGAGATGGATTGGCCCAGGGATGTTTTGCCGACGCCCGGCGGGCCGACAAAACACAGGATAGGCCCCGGTGCGTTCGGCTGGAGTTTGCGCACCGCAAGATATTCGAGGATGCGTTTCTTGACCTTGTCGAGGCCGTGGTGGTCCTCGTTGAGAATTTCTTCGGCACGCGCAATATCGAGCTGATCCGCTGTGGAATCGTTCCAGGGAAGCTCGACGAACCAGTCGAGATAGGTCAGGATGACGTGGTACTCGGCGCTCGCTTCGTTCATTTGGCTGAGGCGGTCAAGCTCGCGCAGCGCTTCCTTGCGAACCTCGTCGTTGATATCAAGCGCCTCGATTCTCTGGCGGTATTCGGCAATCTCGGGCCTGCCCTTTTCGCCCATGCCGAGTTCGTCCTGAATCGCTTTGAGCTGTTGACGTAGGTAGAACTCGCGCTGGCTTTCGTCGATCGAGCTTTTTACCTCGGCCTGGATCTTATGCGAGGTCTCCATTACCTGAAGCTCGTTTCCGACGACATAGACAAGCCGTTCAAGCCGTTCACGCATGTCCGTCACTGCCAGCAGTTTCTGTTTTTCTTCGACGGCGATATTCAGGTTTGCGGCGACTATATCGGCCAGCCGTCCCGGATCCTCGATGCTGTCGAGTACCTGTACCGCTTCATCGGGCATGTTCGGAGACAGCTCGGCAAACCGCACCATTTGCTGCCGGATGGTAGTGACGAGCGGGGCCAGCTTGTCCGGCTCCGTTGCCTGTTCATCGAGGATTTCCACACGCACTTTCAGATAAGGATCGCTCTGGGCCAGCCCCAGCGGCCGAAACCGTTGCAATGCCTGCAGCAGCACCACGAGGCTGTCATCGGGTAGCCGCTGAAGCTGCAAGATACGCGCGGTGACGCCAACATCGTAGGCGGCATCCAGGTTCTTGGATTTTTCGTCATCCTGTCGCAACGTCAGCACGGCTACCATTTTGATGCCGAGCGCGGCCTCATCGATAAGCTGTTTCTCGCCCGCGTCGGTCAAGCGGATAGGCATGGCGGCCATGGGAAATAAAACAACGTTTTCAATCAGGAGCAGCGGCAGGGTGTCAGGCGTATCTCCTGCATCATCGGCAATAATCGTTTCGGGAGAATTCTTTGATTGACTCATGCGGACGTACTCCTGGGAACTTCGATTTTTAAGTACCCTTCGCGGAACTTCGCCTCGATGCTCTCGAGATCGGCTGCCTCCGGAAGCTGGATGCGGCGGGCGAAACGCCCATGCGGGATTTCCATCTGGTGAACATGCACCGTTCCCGTGGGGGCGCATTTGCGCCGCTCGCCTTCAATGGTCAAAATCGTGCCTTCTATGGTTACCGATACGTGATCCTTCTTGACGCCGGGCAACTCGGCGATGATGACGAGCTTGTCAGCTGTCTGATAAATATCGAGGGGAGGTTCCCAGTCTGTCGGTGTAAAAGCCTCCATTTGCCGTCGGGGGCTCAATGCGTACATGTGAAAAAACACGTTTGGATATCGAGGCATCGCTCGCTCCTCCCGGATGCCGGGTTTCGGGACGGAGGGGCCAATAGACCCGCCCGCATTCCCCAAGCGTTTCGAGGTAAAGTACCGCAGCGTTTCAAACCCGGGCTTGTCCGTACCTTCAGAATTTCGCGCCAAGCCTCCGCAGGGCGGCGCACGATCATATCCTTGAGTATACGGCCGGCTCTTGGTTGAAGCAAACCTCAGAGCTGCCTATAATTGCGCCGCGTTGAGATAGCTGGTTATGCTGGGCCGGTGAGATAATGGAAGGCAGTCATACCATGTCCCCGAAATCGGTAGTGGTCATTCCCACCTACAACGAAGCAGAGAACATCCAACCCCTCATTCAGGCCATACACAAGGCCTGGGCCGGTCTTCACGTTGTGGTGGTGGACGATGATTCGCCGGACGGCACGGGCGACATCGCCGCGGCCATCGAAGGTGTGCACCTCATTCGCCGCGCGGGTAAACTCGGGCTCGGGACCGCCTACGTCGCAGGCTTCAAGTATGCCTTGGACCACGGTTACACGCGAATCGGCGGGATGGATGCCGATTTCAGCCACGATCCCGCGGTCTTGCCTGCCCTGTTCGCGCTTCTGGACTCGCACGATGTGGGTATCGGCTCGCGGTACATCCCCGGCGGTGGAACGCGCAACTGGGGACTGCACCGCCGTTTTCTCAGCCGCTCGGCAAACACCTTTGCCCGCTTCATGCTGGGGTTCTCAGCCCGCGATGTGACCTCGGGCTACCGCTGCTACCGCCGCGAAGTGCTCGAGGCTGTCGAACTGGAGGCGCTTGCTTCACACGGCTACTCATTTCTAGTCGAATTTCTGTACCGCTGCGAGCAAAACGGGTTTTCGGTAGGCGAGACCCCGATCATCTTCGAAGATCGCGCACAGGGCACATCGAAGATGAGTCTCGGCGAGATTTGGGGCGGCGTGAGGAACCTGTTCAAATTGCGCTTCGGGAAGACCGCCTGAACGTGCCACCATGCGCCATTCCAGTGCGGCCGAATATTGAGTGCTTCAGCCCTTGTGCCGAAAAGAGTTTTCGTATAGAATGCATAGCGGCATATACCTTGGGCGAAGTGCTCTGTTGATAGGATATCGCGCAATGCGGCATGCGGGCAAGAATGTCTATCGAGGGCTTCACGTGTGCACCGCCATGTTGCTCGTGGCGCTGTACGCGTTTGCCTACTTACACTTTGCCATTCCCGGTGCACACGGGTCGCATGCCTCCATGTGCGATGCGGCTTCCGCGGATCATTGCGCCTCACCTTGTCAAGTCAGTCGCAACGATTCCCACCACGACACCCATCAGCGTCTCAGCGAGGGCCAGTCTCATCACGGCACGTGCCCGCTCTGCCTTTTGGTGCTCACCCCGGCATTGACGGCCTTTCCCGCAAGGCTGGCTTCTGTCGGCTCTGTCGCATCATGCACGTGCGCCGTTCGCGAATATCAGTGCGTGCATGCTAGGTCCGACTTTTCCTTCCGGCTTCGAGCCCCTCCTGTGCTCCACCATATCTGAGACCAATCTTCATTTTTTCCAATCTCATGGCAAAGGTGCGCTGTGCTGTTTGCTCGAAATGCGCTTTATGCTGAATGAAATGAATTATCTCAAACAAAAAGGAACGCGATCATGCGAAAAGAGGGTTTCACACTTATCGAGCTGCTGGTGGTGATTGCCATCATCGGCATTTTGGCGGCGATCTTGCTGCCGGCACTGGCCCGAGCCCGCGAGGCGGCCCGCAGGGCCAGTTGCGCCAACAATCTCAAACAAATGGGACTCGTCTTCAAGATGTATGCCAATGAATCCCAAGGCGAGAAATTTCCATTCATGATGATCTTCGACTGCGATGGACACCAGCTTTCCTTCGAGCAGGGCATTGCCATGGAGACCATCTATCCCGAATATCTCACTGATTTGAGCGTGTTGATTTGCCCGAGTGCGGCAAACGCAGGCACCCCGGTCGAGTTGTGGGATGAAGGACAGACGTTTGGTCATTATGCGCCCTATGGCGGAGCGCCAGATGGCATTGTGCAGCCGTGCGAGGTGACGGGCCATCCCTACTCGTACAACGGGTGGGCGCTTACCCACGCGCTGGTGAGTTCCGACTACGCAGTGTTCGACCATAACCTGGACCACCAGATCCATCGCTTGGAACACAATGCGGCGAGGGTTGATGAAGATTGGCCTCTCGAACACCCCATGAACGGACAGGAGACCATTTACCGGCTTCGAGAGGGCATCGAACGGTTCTTCATCACCGACATCAATAATCCTGCGGGAAGCGCACAGGCGCAATCCACAATTGCCGTGATGTGGGATCAGGTGTCGGATGAAGCCAGCCATTTCAACCACGTCCCGGGCGGCAGTAACGTATTGTATATGGATGGTCACGTTGAGTTTGTCCGGTATCCTGGCGATTTTCCGTGCAACCAAGCCGGAATCTTGCTCCATGAAGCCAGCCATGACTGTGGTCACCACCATGGTCATGATCATGATCACCATCATCCCTGAGCGGGTGCGGCGAGTATCCTGACCTTGCCCGGGCGGTCCGAGCGGATCGCCCGGCTTCTGTTCATGCACTCAACAGTGCGCGGAACCACATCCGCGGACACACGGCGCGGACACACGGACTCGCAATCCCAGACGCCTTCTGGTATCATCCGATAGGTAAGATTCGGTGGGCCGGTAGGGCCGCCCAAACATGTTGGAACTCACTGGACGCACTGTTCGTTCGGCTCTTGCCAACAGGAGGCACCAGATGCGCAATGTCCGTTCGCAATTCATCGGATTGCTCTGCTTTATGCTGTTTCTTGGGTTATTGTTGACAAATGGCTTGGTGAACCGCATTTTTGCCCAGCAAACCGACGTCGACGTTTTCACGCAGATCGAACCGATCGGCAACGTGCTCGACGAGATTCTAAAGAATTACGTGTATGAGCCTGACCTGAGCACTGTGGTCGAAGGGGGGCTCAAGGGCATGATGAATGCCCTGGATGAGCACAGTTCGTTTATCCCCCCCAACATCTACAAAGAGCTCACGGATGAGACCCAAGGCGAGTTTGACGGCATTGGTGTGACCATTCAGCTTGATGAAAACGGCAATATCATGATATTTCAGCCGCTCGAGGGTTCTCCAGCGGCAAAAGCAGGCATTCACGCCAATGACCGCATCATACGTATTGATGGCGTATCAACAAAGGGCATGGGGCTGGCCGAGGCCGCACAGCTTATCAAAGGCCCCCGCGGCACGGTCGTGAAGCTTACCGTCTTGCGCCCAGCGACCGAAGAGCAGGAAGAAAACGAGATTCTCGAGATCGATATCAAGCGAGGCAAGATTCCTCTCGAGAGTGTAGTCGAGGCGCGTGTGCTGGACGGGGGCATTGGGTATCTGCGAATCAGTGATTTCAAGCGGACCACCAAGGAGGAGGTCCGCAGATTTCTCAAGGAAATGGGTGACGAGGGTATGAAATCTCTCGTGCTCGATCTTCGCTGGAATCCCGGTGGGCTGCTCGATGCGTCTGTGGATATGTGCAGCCTGTTCCTGGAGTCGAATACGCTGGTAACCTTCACGAAAGAGCGCGACCTCGAGACCGGGGAATTGAAAGAGGATACGAAGTTCTACACCAGAGGCGCTCCGGTAGAGCCGATGTCCTTCCCGCTGGTCATTCTCGTGAATCAGTTTACCGCCAGCTCGTCGGAGATCGTGACCGGGGCGCTCCAATATCACCGGCGGGCCATCATCGTCGGCGATCGCACATTCGGCAAGGGCAGCGTTCAAACCATTATTCCGCTGCGGCGGCCCGCGGGAAGCGCGCTGCGGCTCACGACTGCGCTCTATTACACCCCTGCCGAAGTGACCATCCACAAACAGGGCATCGTGCCCGACGTCGAGGTGGAGATGACCGAGAGTCACCAGCGCAGGCTGCTCGAACAGATGCGTCAGTCCTTCATCGACGATCCCAGTAAGCGGCGCAGCGGCCAGAATCACGGCAGCGTTACCGGAAATGAGGTCACCGAGGACACCGTCGAGGATGTTCAACTCCTGCGGGCGGTCGAGATTCTCAGGGAAGATCCCGTTTTCGAGAATCTGCTGACGAAATACCATCGTGACACCAAAGAAACCCAAGTGGCCGCAGCGGAAAATGCCGACGGCACGCGTGCCGGTTCGGACACCGCGCAAGACGATGTCGCGGCGGATGCCGCGAAACTGACTCCGGCCGGAGAGTGAGCGGGGATGCGTCCCGACGACCGTGAGAACAACGCCTTGCGTCCGGTGACTTTTCAGCGCGAGTATACGCGGTACGCTGAAGGTTCGGTGCTGGTTGCTTACGGTGAAACGAAGGTGCTGTGCACGGCAAGTGTCGAGGACCACGTGCCCGCTTTCCTGCGCGACACCGGCTCGGGCTGGATTACCGCCGAATATGCGATGCTGCCGAGAGCTACCCATACGAGAACGTCGCGAGACTCGCTCCATCGCGGGCGCACCAAGGAAATCAGTCGCATTATCGGGCGCTCGATGCGCAACGTCGCCGACCTCAGTTTTCTGGGGCCGCGCCAGATCACCATCGACTGCGACGTCCTTCAGGCAGACGGCGGGACGCGCACCGCAGCCATCACGGGCGCGTACGTAGCCATGCACGACGCCATCCAATCGCTGCTTGGCAGCGGGGCGATAACACAGTCGCCTCTGCTCGGGCAGTGCGCGGCCGTCAGCGTGGGCATCATCGACGGAGAAGCGCGCCTCGATTTGTGTTATGAAGAAGACGCCATAGCTGAGGTCGATATGAATGTGGTCTGCCGGGACGACGGCCACCTGATCGAAGTCCAGGCAACCGCTGAAGGTGAGGCGTTTCCCCGAGAAAAGCTTACCGAACTGCTCGATCTTGCCTGCGGCGGGTGTGAGCGGCTCTTTGCATTGCAGCGGGAGGCGCTGCGCCTTGCCTGAGATCCTTCTTCTTGGCACCAAGAATGAGCACAAGGTGGCGGAACTGTCCGAACTTTTGTCAGACTTGCCGTGGATAGTCCGATCGCTGAACGCGTTCCCCGAGATTCCCGCGCCGGTTGAAACCGGGCATACGTTCCAGGAGAACGCCGTGGTCAAGGCAAAGTACTACCAACAAGCAACCGGTTTGACCGCGGTGGCCGACGACTCCGGGCTGGTGGTGGATGCGCTCGATGGTGAGCCAGGCGTGTATTCAGCGCGATATGCGGGAGAAGGCTGCTCCGACGCGGACAATAACGCCAAGCTTCTCGATGCGCTTCGAGCAGTGCCTGAACCGCTCCGCACCGCCCGTTTCGTGTGTTGCGCGGCG
>SLSB01000297.1 GCA_007130675.1 Candidatus Hydrogenedentota bacterium
TCAGTCTGAATCGCGGTCGAGTTCCTCGAACAAAGCTTTCATGAGCAGAGGCAGGACAACCGTGGCATCGGCAGCAACTTCCGCATATTTCCCACCGTCTTCAGGAGCCACAAACTTGCCCCAGCTCACACCCTCCGAATAGGTGCACCCGGACAAACCGCCCCAATGCACCGGCTCAGGGCAGAGGCGCACGCCATACTGGAAACGCACCTCGGGAAGTCCGATACCCAGCCGATCCGATGTGATGTCATAGAACGGGGCGACCTGTTGCGCCCAATTGCGAGGCACACCGCCGCCAATGGTAAAGATGCCCAGACGTTTCGCGCCGCCCGCGAAACGCGCGTACTCCTGGAGGTCCAGGAAGGGGTTGAACGGCGGAATGGCGCTGAAGACCTGTTGCGGGTCGGCCGCGCGGCCAGACTCCGCAGCCCGCGGCTGCATGGCCGCCTTCATGGCCCATGTGGCAAAATCCAGCCCCAGCTCGCTGTCAGTAAAGGCAGGGATAAACACTGGAACGCCCCGCCGATAGGCGCTTCGCAAGATGCCAGGGCCTTCATCCAGCGTATCCAGCCGCTTCCCCATTGCCCGGCAGAAAGAAGCGGAGGACCACACCCCGCCGGGTGGGTCCTCCGCTGCCAAAACGTCCGCCACCAATTCGGCAACCGAATTCAAGTTGGCTTCCATCTCGAGCGTGTCATAGATGCGGTTGTACCCCTTCTCGAACAGCGCGCTGTCATCGGTCTCAGGGTCCACCGCGTAATGCGTCAATCCGATGGACTCTGTGAGGCCGTGGGCCATCAACGCGCCCGTGGCCACGACTGCATCGGCCAAACCCCGGTCGATCATCTCACAGACAATCGACCCTTGTTTGGCGACCGTCATGGCCCCCGAGAGGGTCAACACGACACGGCATTCATCATCCCGCGCCATGGTCAAGAGGGTGTCGAAGGCGTGTCCAAGCTGCCGGCCTCCGAACGCCGTCTTGCCCATCGCCCGCACCAAGTCCGCGAAAGACTTGACCGAATCCAGCCGCAGGCTCTCGAGCGGGGTCAAACCGTCGCGCCGTCCGTCATGCAGTTTGCGTGAGGACACCAATCTGCTCTCGTTCCCGCGACTGCCGCTCGGGGATATCGTCCATGTCGTGATGCACCCCGAACCGGCCGAACTCGCGCACTTCCACGTCGCCCAGGTCTACCTCTTCACGCAGATAGAACAATACGTCGCGAGGATTGGTCGAACCGCACGTGAACATGTCCATGGCGATCAGCCCCAAATCCGCATACGAATGCGCAGAGCAATGGCTTTCATCAAGCATAACCACTGCGGCGAATCCGGGGGGGGAGTCCGATCCAAACTTGTACCGGACTTGGGAGACTACGGTCGCGCCTGCGCGTTCCGCGGCGCGTGCCATAGCGTTGAGGACCAGCTTGTCGTCGAGGCAAACTTCACGTGCAACGTTCCGGCAATCGATCAGTAGATGTGTTCCCTTATACAACTCATAAACCCTCCTTGTCGCATGTAGATGCGTCGCGCCGCCTTACGCACTACCCCTTGCTCAAGGGAGGCCAGAAACTTGGGGACGGCTACTTCTGATTCAACACACATTCGTCCAGAGCGCGCAGATTTAACCACACTTGGCCCGCGATGTCAAGGAAAAAATGCGGGGGAAAAATGCATTATCCTCTGGAAAGGGCTGGACTTCGGAGGAAAAGGGAGATTGGGGGAGGGGCGGCATGCGAAAATTCTAGGGTTGTCGGCACCTGAATGACGGCATCCGAGCGTGTGCTATCATTGGCAACGGTGTTTCTTAACGAAATATTGGCTTGTGGATTTCGCAGGGCAAGGCATAGAGAAATCAATGAAATGGCGCATCATCCAGAAAAACACACGAGGCGGTCGATCCGGCTGAAAGGCTATGACTATAAGCAGTCGGGGGCATATTTCGTCACCATTTGTACCCAGAATCGCGTTTGTCTGTTCGGCACGATTCAGGATGAGCGTATGCATCTGAATACCGCAGGGCGGGTTGTTTCGGGTTCATGGGCATGGCTGGCAAACCAATACGATTATGTTGAATTGGATGAATACGTTGTGATGCCCAACCACATCCACGGGATATTGATCATCATGGACGGTGATTGTAGGGGCGGTTCGCGAACCGCCCCTACCCGTGGCGCGCGCAAACCTCTTGGGCGTCTGCTTGGTGCATTCAAGACAGTCTCAACCAAACGCATTAACCAAATACGCAAGACCCTTGGCACTACCCTGTGGCAACGAAATTACTTCGAACACATCATTCGCAATGAGACCTCGCTTGAGCGCATTCGCGAATACATTGCCAACAACCCGGCCCAATGGGAAATGGATCGCGAGAATCTATCGCGAAAAAGCCATGGCGCGGCACCTCCCTTCTGATGATCCTGATAAGCCTCGCGCGTTCTGCAGTGTTGCCCATATCCGGCTGCATACCACATGAACATCATTCAGGCATTCGAGTTCTCTTCTTCGCCGGAAAGGTGCGAAGCACAGGCAAAATCTGTATCCTGTGTACTTTGTAAAACGCAACCATTCCTGGAGCACCACATGAACGACGTACGCGTACGCATTGCCCCTTCGCCGACAGGTTTTCTACATATCGGCACTGCCAAGACGGCTTTGTTCAACTGGCTGTTTGCCCGCAAGTACAACGGCACATTCATCTTGCGGCTCGAAGACACCGATATCGAGCGCAGCACCGAGGAATTTGCCCAAGCCCTGTGCGAAGCGTTTCACTGGTTGGGCATCGAGTGGGATGAAGGCCCCGAGTTTGGCGA
>SLSB01000695.1 GCA_007130675.1 Candidatus Hydrogenedentota bacterium
ATTCACGAATCGCCCCAGATTCACGAATCGCCCCAGATTCACGAATCGCCCCAGATTCACGAATCGCCCCAGATTCACGAATCGCCCCAGATTCACGAATCGCCCCAGAAACGCCGCGGCATGGGATTGTCGAAATTGATGGGCCGGTTCAAAATGCGTTCGGCGAAACGGATTAATGCGATGCGCGGCACGCCGGGCGTGCCGGTCTGGCAACGCAATTATTACGAGCGGGTGATCCGTGACGAGGTGGAATGGGCATTTATCCGGGAATATGTCGCAACCAATCCGGCCCGGTGGGCGGAGGACAGGGAACATCCGCAAGGCACGACTCAATAAGGGATAACAACGGCGATGGCGCGAAGCGCATGTCAAGTGCAGCCGTCGCCGTGTTTAGGATTCGGGCATTTCCTCTTGAAATATTTCGTTTTTGGCCGGATACTTAAGCCATTGGATGGAGAAGCCGCGCAACGCGCGAAAAATGATAGGGGATGCCGCCGTGAAATACAGCGTAACCAGTGTCATATTGCCCGAGCTTGATGTGGCCGAAACGTGTGCGCTCCTGCAGGAGCTCAATTACGACGGGGTCGAGTGGCGGGTGCGATACACGCCGGAGGATGCGGCCGGCAAAGGTTACAGCATGTGGGGCGCGCACAAATCCGACCTGTCCCCCGCGAATCTTGCGGATAAGGCGGACGAGGTGGCCAGAATCACCGCGGATCATGGCCTCGAGATATGCGCTATCGCGGCGAACCTACAGTGCACTGAATTGGACGAGATTAAACGGCTTGCCGATGGCGTGGCGCAGATGGGTCCGATTCCCATTCGCCTTGGCGCACCCACCGGGTATGACCGCACGGCCAATTACAACGATCTGTACAAACGCGCCATCGGGGCATACAGCAAAGCCATCGATGTGCTCAAACCGTACGGAATCCCCTGTTTTATCGAGATTCATGGCAACACGCTGATGCCGAGCGCGTCCCTGGCGCATCGTATCGCCTCTAACTTTAAGCCGGATGAGATGGGCGTTATCTACGACGTCAACAACATGGCCAAAGACGGTTTCGAGACGTTTCGGATCGGCATGGAGCTTCTCGGCCCCTATCTCCAGCACTGTCATGCGGGTGGATGGAAGCCCGTGCCCGGCGAGCCCGACGACAAGGGAACGGTCATTTGGGCGTACGAAGGCTGTGACCTGGCCGAAAGCATTCTGGACATCCCCCAGTTCATGGATGACCTCAAAGCGGTGGGTTACAAGGGGTTTATCTCGATCGAGGATTTTCGCCAGATGGACCCGCGCGAAAAGCTCGAGAAACAAATCGATTATCTGAAATCACTCGAGTAACCGCGCGAGGGTCCAGTCATCATGGGGGCGCTTGTGGAACCGGCGGTTTGCTTGACTGAAAACCGGCCCTCGGGTATCATCCACTCTTGTTGAGAGGGGGGTTTTGACCTGCCTTGCAATCATCGGCGCGTGTCGACCCAATATGGAGGCCCATTTACCATGGCGAGGGTAGAACTCAAGAACGTGCGGAAAGTGTATCCCGGCAATGTCGAGGCGGTAAAGAGTGCCAGCCTTGACATTAATGACAAGGAGTTCGTGGTCCTTGTGGGGCCTTCCGGATGTGGAAAATCGACCACGCTTCGCATGATTGCCGGTCTCGAGGAGATTTCCGAGGGGGAGATCTATATCGGGGATACGCTGGTCAATGACGTGCCGCCCAAGAACCGTGACATTGCCATGGTGTTTCAGAACTACGCGCTGTATCCGCACATGACGGTGTACAAGAACATGGCGTTCGGGCTGATGTTGCGCAAATATCCGAAGGCGGAAATCGAGCAGCGGGTGCGCGAGGCCGCCCAGATCCTCAGCATCGAACACCTGCTCGACCGCAAACCCAAAGCTCTTTCGGGAGGCGAACGGCAGCGTGTGGCAGTGGGGCGCGCCATTGTGCGGCAGCCAAAGGTCTTCCTGTTCGATGAACCGCTGTCCAACCTCGATGCGAAGCTCCGCGTTCAAATGCGCGCGGAGATCAGCAAGCTGCACACGCGTCTGCAATCGACGATGATCTATGTCACCCACGACCAGGTCGAGGCCATGACGATGGGCGATCGCATTGTTGTGATGCTCGATGGCGTGATTCAGCAGATTGCGCCGCCATTGGAACTGTACCATCACCCTGTCAACAGGTTCGTGGCGGGATTCATTGGGAGCCCGCCCATGAATTTTCTCGAGGGCGAACTTACTCCGGAGAGTGGGGTTCTGCGCTTTCACGACAAGAGCGGCGCCGCGAACCTCGATGTCCACGAGTCGCAACTCGATGCGCTCGAACCTTATGCGGGCAAGAGGGTTGTTCTGGGGATTCGGCCCGAGCACTTCATCGAGAACCCGTCTCAGGAACCCAAAGACGGCAGGAGCCTTACGGCCAACGTCGAGGTGGTCGAGCCGATGGGCCATGAGGTGTATCTGTATCTGGATATCGGTGGCCAGTCCATTACGGCTCGTATCGCGGCGGGCGAAACGGAACCCGAGGTGAACAAGCCGCACGTGCTCGATGTGGATACGCAGGGCGTGCATTTCTTCGACATGGAGACGGAGGCGGCTCTGACCTGAGGGTTCCGGGGGTAAGAACGACTTGCGGCGCGCTTCCATGCGCGCTGTTTCATTTTGATCGAGCTGGAGGTCTTTGCCATGGCGGTATTGGTGACCGGCGGGGCCGGCTACATCGGCAGCGTGGCCGTCGAACTGCTTCTTGGTGCGGGCGAGCAGGTGGTCGTTCTGGACAACCTGTTGCGGGGCCACCTGCAGGC
>SLSB01000074.1 GCA_007130675.1 Candidatus Hydrogenedentota bacterium
ACCGAGATTGTCGCGGTCGAACCGAAAAACGTGTCGGCCCTGCTCGGCCATGAGCCGGGATTGCACAAAATCCAGGGTATTGGCGACGGATTTGTGCCAAAGATTCTTGATACCTCGCTGGTAGACACGGTGCTCGAGGTCAGCGACGAAGACGCGATCGTAACGGCGCGTGCGCTGGCGCAACAGGCAGGCCTTCTGGTCGGGGTGTCGTCGGGCGCAAATGTGTGGGCGGCCATCGAAGTGGCCAAGCGACGGGGCAACGGCGCGATCATTGCCACCGTGTTGCCTGATCGCGCTGAACGCTATTTCTCGACCAGCTTGATCTAGCGCCTCCGGGAACCCGGCCCGTCCGAACGTGTATAGTATCCGTGTCTGAACGCTTCCGGGGGGCGGTCCACAAACAGCGTACGGGGAGATGAGGACCCATGACCAAGAAAAAGGTAGCCGTTCTGATGGGCGGCGTCAGCTCGGAACACGAGGTCTCGTTGCGCTCGGGGGCCATGGTGGCGGGCAATCTCGACCGCGCCACCTACGAAGCGGTTCCCGTTATCATCAATCCCGACGGCAAATGGAAGATTTTCAACGATCGCCCGTGCGGGATTACCCAGGCGCTCGCACGCATCGAGGAAATGGCCTTCCATTGCGTGTTTATCGCCCTGCATGGCCCCAACGGCGAAGACGGGCGCATCCAGGGGCTTTTCGACTTGCTGGGCATCCCCTACACCGGTTCGGGGTGTGCGGCGAGCGCCCTGGCCATCGACAAAGTCCGCGCGAAAGCGGTCGCCGCGCAGGCCGGGGTGCCCGTCGCACGCGGCACAACGATTACGCGCAGGGAATGGGACGCAGACCCCGAGACCCTGCTGAAACGCGTCCATACCGAAATGGGATTTCCCTGCGTGCTCAAGAGTCCATGCCAGGGCTCGAGCCTCGGCATGGCCATTCCCCGCGAGGTGCGAGAGTTCCGCGAAGCCTTGCTCAACGTACTCGCATTCGATGATACGGTGCTCATCGAAGAAAATCTCGAAGGCACTGAAGTCACCTGCAGCGTGCTCGATGCCACGCCCGGCTCTCCACCGCAGGCGTTGCCTGTCACCGAGATCTGCCCGGTGACGTCCTCCTTTTTCGATTACCATGCGAAGTACGTGCCCGGCGCATGCGAAGAGATTACCCCCGCGCGGATTGCGCCCGAAATCACCCGCGAGGTGCAAGACATCGCCGTGCGCGTGCACACCGCCATAGGTTGCCGGGGTCTGAGCCGTAGTGATATGATTCTGGTAAAGGAGCGGCCTGTCTGGTTCGAGGTGAACACTATCCCCGGCATGACGGAAACGTCGCTGTTTCCACAGGCAGCCGCCGCCGCGGGGATCGCGTTTCCAGCACTGCTTGATCGCCTGATACGCGGCGCTACCGGAGAAACCGGTTAGACCCCATGCCCGGGACAGTGGATGCCGGCGGGCGGCACGGCGGCCAGCCTGGACATCGAGAGAACGCAATGACCATCGAATTCACAAAAATGCACGGATTGGGCAACGACTACCTCTTCATCGATGCCCAGCAGGGCTCTGTGGATGACCCGGCGGCCCTGTCTCGTGCGATGAGCCACCGTCATCTCGGCGCGGGAGCCGACGGGATTATCCTGGTGTTGCCCGGCGATGGCGGCGCCGAGTTCGCCATGCGCATCTTTAACGCCGACGGCAGCGAAGCCGAGACCTGCGGCAACGGTATCCGTTGTTTTGCAAAATACGTGTTCGAGCGCGGCATGACCACCAAACGCCAGTTCGTCATCCAGACCGGCGCGGGCCCCAACCGCGTCGAGCTTACCCTCGATGGAAACACGGTAACGTCGGTCCGCTCGAACATGGGCAAACCGCGTTTCGACCGCGCAGAAATACCCATGATCGGTCCCGCCGGACGCGTCATCGAGGAGAAGCTGACCATTCCCGAGCAGACGTTCGCCGTAACCTGCGTGAATATCGGCAACCCGCATGCGGTAATTTTCAGCGACGACGCCACGGCTGTCCCGCTGGCCGAAATCGGCCCGCAAATCGAGAACCACCCCTCGTTTCCCCAACGCACCAACGTCGAATTTGTGACGGTGCAAGACCCGGACAATATCGTCATGCGGATTTGGGAACGGGGCAGCGGCATCACCATGGCCAGCGGCAGCGGTTCGTGCGGCGCGGCCTTGGCAGCGATGCTCACCAGCCGAGTCAACCGCCGTGTCAGTGTTCATCTTGTGTATGGCCAGCTCACCGTCGAGTGGGCGGACGACGGGTTTGTGTATCAAGAGGGTCCGGCCGCGGAAGTGTATGTGGGCCAGTGGCCCACCACGTGATTTTCGGCAACACTGCCGGAATCCGGGGGGAGGTATGTGATGGCACTCAAGGTAGCGGTTTTGCTGTCGGGCAGCGGCACCACGCTGCAGAATCTGATCGACCAGACAGAGGCAGGCGCGCTCGATGCCGAGTTTGTCTGCGTTATCGGCTCGCGCGCCGACGCCTATGGCCTCGAACGTGCGCGAAAACACAACATCCCCGCCGTGGCAATTGTGCGCAAAGAATATGACTCGCACTCCGCGTTTAACGCCAGGATTTGGGAGACGGTTCGCACGCATGGCGCCGAGTTGGTGGTATTGGCGGGGTTCATGAGTCTGCTCGAGATTCCCGATGACTTCGAGAATCGTGTCGTCAACGTTCACCCCGCGCTCATCCCCGCATTTTGCGGAAAGGGAATGTATGGCCACCACGTGCACGAAGCGGTCCTCGAGTACGGCGTGAAACTTACCGGCGCTACCGTCCATTTCGCAAATA
>SLSB01000470.1 GCA_007130675.1 Candidatus Hydrogenedentota bacterium
AATCGAGGAGTTCGCCCACACCTTCGACGCGGTATTTCTCGTATTGCCCGGGGATCAGCACGGCTTGCGCGGCATCGATGGTGTGTTTCTTGTGGCCAATGTCAACGGACAGGGGGCCAGATTTCGCCAGGAGAATATGAAACGAATCGCCGCGTGTGTTGCGTTGATAATGCCCCCGGCAGACAATGAGGTCGGCGGCGAAATAACGGCATGCGGCCAGCACGGTTCTTTCGGCGGCATCGTCGGCGCGACAAGCCAGCGGCTTGGCTTCTCCACCGTGAAGCGAGCCGAAATGAATGGCCTCGAGAGCCTTTTCGATGTGCAATTCGCGGGGTTTTCCGTCGGGTCCCACGCGGCCCCAGTCGTAGATGCGGTAGGTGAGGTCGCTGTTCTGCTGGATTTCGGCGAGCACAATCCCGCCGCCAATGGCATGGACGGTTCCCGCCGCGACGAAGGCCGTGGTCCCTTCGGAGACGCTGAACCGGTTCATGGATTTCTCGACCGAGCCGTCGCGCACGGCCTGGGCGAACGCCTCGGGCGTCATGTTGGGATCGAGCCCGCAGATCAGTTCGCTGCCAGGTTCGGCCTCGAGCACATGCCACATCTCGGTCTTGCCCACATCCGGTTCGCCAAGCCGTTCCGCGCAGGCGTCATCCGGGTGGACCTGCACCGACAGATGCTCGGCGGCATCGAGGATTTTCAGAAGCAGGGGGAACCGTCCGCCGCGGGTGGGTTGCGCCTTCTTGCCCAACAAGGCCACAGGGTCCGCACGAAGCAGATCCTGAATGGTCCTTCCTTCGAGCGGTCCCTCGGCGATCCGGCTTTCGTTCCCTGCGTGATCGGAAATCAGCCAGGCCTCACCAATCACTGCGTCGCCGGACACAGGTTTTCCGTAGAGCGTCTTGAGTTTGTGCCCGCCCCAAATGCGCTCGTAGTATTGTTCCTCGAAATGGAGAATATCCAATTGTTTCCCGCTCATAGACCGCCGGCTCTCCTCGCGTCACAACAGCCCACGTTTACACCCTGCGAAAGCATAGAATACCATCCCGATGCTCTGACGCCACCTTCCCCTCTTCTTCAAGCACCTCGAGATGGCCGATGGCCGAGGAAATCCCGAGATAGACGTACTTGCTGTTCATGCGAGGGAACAGTTCGCGCGCGATTTCGTAGACCGGCATGCACCGGCCGCCCAGGAGTTCGAGAATGCGGGCATTGCGGTTTTCCTGGCGGGCCCATAGCGCTTCGATGACTTGCCGGTGGTTGCGGATGGGGTCGCCGTGGCCGGGGTAGCATATGTCAATGTCGAGATCATGCGTCTTGCGCAGCGAGGCGCGGTACTGCACCAGGCTTTTCTCGCGCGGCTGTCCGAGTTTCGGGCGGCGCAGCAGCGGATTGGGCGTAGTGCCCACGAGAATGTGGTCGCCCGTGAAGGCGATTCGCGCCTCATGATCGACGAAGAGCATATCCAGCGCGGAATGTCCGGGCACATGGTAGACAGAGAAGCGGCCAAGTGCCGCGCCCTCTTCAAGACCGTGGTCAACAGCGGCATCGGTGTCGTATTCGCGGTAGCTTTGCTGCTCTTCGGCCGCCGCACGAACAATTTCGTCCGGCACGCCGCATTCGCGCATGATGGCGAACGCGAACCGCTGCGCTTCCTCGTGCTTCTTCTCGCAGTTGAGGCGGTGCTCGGCGGCATCGGGATGGGCGTAGGTCGTGAAGGAGGCGTGCTCGTGTAGGCGGCCCAGCAAACCGATGTGATCAATGTGGGTGTGGGTCAGCAACACCACCTGCAGATCGCTCAAGGCCAACCCTTCTCTGAGGAAGGCATTCTCGAGTACTGCAAACGCTTCGTCGGTGTTGAGACCCGCATCGACAAGCGTGACGGGCTCCGACGTGATGAGACACACATTCACCGGTCCCACGCGAAACGGCGTCGGAAGGGGTATATGCACCACCGAAGCAGTAGTCATCGCTGCTCGAGGGCGGCCATGTAGGCGTCAAAAGCGCGCTTCATCTGGGCCACCGAATCGCCGCCGAACTGCTCGATGAAGAACTGCGCCAGGACGATGGCGACGGCGTGTTCGGCAATGAGCGCAAGCGCGGGGACGGCACAGGTATCGCTGCGCTCGACCAATGCCTCGTCGGCTTGTTTGGTTTCGAGATTGACGCTGCGCAACGGGCGCATCAGCGTGGCAATGGGCTTTTTGACGATGCGCACGAGCAGTTCCTCGCCGGTGCTCATACCGCCCTCGGTTCCGCCGAGATTGTTGGTGGTGCGCACATAATGGCTGCCGCCGCGCGGCGTATCCGAGCGGACGATCTCGTCGTGGTACTTGCTGCCCGAAAGGTGCGCGCCGCGGAACCCGACACCAATCTCGACGCCTTTCACGGCCTGAATACTCAACATCGCGTGTGCAATGGCCGCATCGAGTTTGCGGTCCGCCTGGGTGTGGCTGCCCAAGCCCGCTGGAAGCCCCCGGACCCGGATTTCGGCCACGCCGCCGAGGGCATCCTTGTCGCGCTTGGCCTGTTTGATCGCCTCGTGCATGCTGGCGGACGCGCCCGGGTCCGCACAGCGCACGTCAGAGGCCATCGACCGTTCGCGCAATTCACGAATGGGAATGCCGCCGGTTTCCGCAACCACATTGCCAATCTGAGTCACATGCCCGACCATGTCGACGCCAAACTCTGCAAGAAGCTTTCGGCACAGCGCGCCCGCGGCCACCCGCGCGGCCGTCTCGCGCGCACTGGCACGTTCGAGGATGTTGCGGCAGTCGTCGTGTTCATATTTGAGCGCGCCCACAAG
>SLSB01000637.1 GCA_007130675.1 Candidatus Hydrogenedentota bacterium
CGGCGCCGCGCTGTGCCGGGCTGGGTGTCTTTGAACGGTTTCAACATCCCGATGCGTTTGTGCCCGCGCTTGATCAAATATTCTGTGCTCGTGTACGCGCCCTGCTCGATGTCGATCGTCGCGCTGCTGCACTCGGGAAACGTGTCCATACGGCACGAAACCGTATACGGAACCCCTTGAGCATGGATTCTGCGGACGATCGGGTCGTCTTCGGCCACCACCCCGGCGATAACCAGCCCCGAGTAGCGCTGCTCCCAAAGTCCCCGCGCATAGTCGTGGTGGTTGTCGCCTGCATACGGGTTCAAATCAAACACAATAAAATTCCCTTTTGAACCAAACACCCGGTCCAGTTCAAAAAAGAGCCAGTTCAACATTGTCGGGCTCAGCGGAACCTCCGTGCGCGGCGAAGGCAGCGTCACCCCGATGCAGTCCCGGGTTGTCGTGCGCAGGCTTCGCGCGCCCGTGTGCGGATAATACGCCACTTCCTCGATGATCGCCTCGATACGCCGCCGCGTATCATCGGCCACGCCCCGCTCCTGATTCACAACACGGCTAACCGTCTTCGCCGACACCCCCGCCTCCCGAGCGACGTCGTGAATCGTCCAAGCCGAATCGTTACTTCGTGTCACTTTTTCCATCGACTTCTATATCTTTCGCCTTATCATGTCTTTTTGCAGAACTTATGACAACGATTACCCGCAATCGGCTCTGCATAACCCTACCACCCCCACTATACACAAACGCCCGGGGCATGTCTACCGGTACACGTTCAAATACGCGCTTGCAGTAACCCGAGGGGCACATTCTACAGTTATGGCCAGAATATGTCGAATACGTACCCATTGTCGGACGCGGCCAAAAAGCACAGAAGAAACCTCTTGACATGCTTATCAGTCTGTGCTATGTTGGGAATGACATCGATGTCATGACCGGGGCACGATATTCAGTTGAAGCCGTGTGGGATATGGCCCGGATGGGCGGCACGGGCGGTCTGTCGCCAATCCAGACGCCAAATCCCCAGCGTGGTGTGTTGCAATCCTGCCTCAGCCAGTGGGCAACGGTGTGCATTGATCTGCGGTATGTGGCCGCGGGTTTTTTTGGGAAAAGCCTCATCGTAGGCTTCATCAATCCAAAAGGAGAAGAATTATGAAGGTCAGAAAAGGGTTTACACTAATCGAGCTGTTGGTCGTCATCGCTATTATCGGCATCTTGGCGGCCATCTTGCTCCCGGCACTCGCACGCGCACGCGAAGCGGCACGCCGCGCCGCCTGTTCCAACAACCTCAAACAGCTTGGGCTCGTATTCAAAATGTTCGCCAACGAGTCCCAGGGCGAAAAATGGCCTTCCATGCTGGCGAATGCCTATCAGCCGCCTATCACTCGCCCCGACAGACCTTTAGATCTGGTGCTGGTGGCGGGGGGGGTGACCGTGCTCGACATCTACCCCGAGTACCTTGCCGACCCCAACGTCTTCCTCTGCCCGTCGGACCCCACCCACTCGGCCGATAATTGGACCGCTCCGGATGGGACTAACCTCTTCGGCATCGCCGACAGAACCGTACAAAACTCGCTTGGAAGGGGTTGCAACCACGGTTCGGCCTGCATGAAAGCCGTGAACAACAGCTATGTCTATTTCGGCCACGTGCTTGACCAAATCGGCAGCGACGACGCAATAGGCCCAATCGGAGTCGTTGCCCCAATCCTTACTGCGGCGCTGGGGCTTGATGATCCAGGTGCCCCGGCACCCGTGCAATTGGCCGAGATGTGGCAGGACCGGCTTGTGGCGGTAGATGCTGCCTCAAACGCGCTCGACCCCACTGACATACCCGGCAGCATCAAACGTATCAACGACGTCTGGGACAGCGACGCCCGTGTCAGCGCGGGCAACGGCAATGCCGGCGGCGAGACCGTCTACCGGCTGCGCGAAGGCATCGAGCGGTTCATGATCACCGACATCAACAACCCCGCGGCAGGCGCGAGGGCGCAGTCCCAAATCTTCGTCATGTTCGACGTCCTGTCGACCGATCCGAAGGACTACAGCCACGTGCCCGGCGGCTCGAACGTGTTGTTCATGGACGGGCACGTCGAGTTCGTCCGGTACCCGGGCCAGGCTCCCGTCAACGACGCCGTGGCAATGTTCGTTGGTGCAGTGGGCTAATCGCGTGCCAAAATCGCCGACCGCGTTCATGCCCGTAATGACATGACGTGCTGCGCGGGAATGCAGATGCATACCGACTCCCCGCTGGGTCTCGACCCGGCGGGGAGTCTCGATTTCTCCGCTGTGGCGTGGTCTCCTGACCATGCCACCCTTCCGACCGAAGCTCTCCCAGGTAGCGCAGGCGTCTCGCCTGCATATTGACCGCCGAGGGCGGCGGTCCTACAAGAGAACAGCCAATGCAGGCGGGACGCCCGCGCTACAAAGGGGAGCGGGCTTTCCTGCCCGCTCTTGGTCAACGGCGGATGACATCCGCCTTTCCACATTGCTCTCTTCAGCCGCCGCCCAAGCCGCGCGAATGCCCTTGCCGGTCACCACGGAACCTCGCCCTATCGAAATTGTAGGACCGGCGCCCTCGCCGGTCATCAACGCAATACGGAAGGCGGACGCACGCGTCCGCCGCCGTCTTATGGGCGGGTACGAAAACCCACCCCCCTTCTTTCAGCCAAGCCGGAACCGTCTTTACGGGGTAGCGCAGGCGTCTCGCCTGCATATTGACCGCCGGGGGCGGCGGTCCGATCTCCGCTGTGGTGTGGTTTCCTGACCGCGCCACCTGTCTGCCGCAGGCAGGCTCTTCCGACCGAAGGTC
>SLSB01000357.1 GCA_007130675.1 Candidatus Hydrogenedentota bacterium
CAAACACGGCCGAGCATACATCGAAGGCATCGGGGTCCTGACTCATCAACAGCACGAGCGTGCGCACCATAAGATAGCCGGATACCCCGAGGCCCAGAAGCGTAAGCCCGAGTGATAGGACCGTTGCCCGTGTGCGGGTTCTCACTGTTTCCATGGTGTCTGCGGTTCCAATATCGACGAGACCGGCGCCTGCACACCACCTCGAGCAAGGGGAGGCCCGCCCGAACAGGCCACGCACAATGCATGACGAGATCGAAGCGTCTCCCTCGTGCTCATGGCGTTCACCGCATTCTTACAGGGCAATCGCCGCGCCGGTTTTGGCCGATTCGTAACAGGCCGACAGCACGCGCTGGCTCCAGAGCCCGTCATCGGCGGACACCGACGGTTCTTTGTCGTCGAGCACGGCCAGCGCGAAGGCCTCGACCTCGGCGCGGTACATATTGACGGGATTGGGCGCGATCGCGATGCCACCGCCTCCCGACCGGGCCTGCTGGGCTTCGTATCCTGCGTCATCGGATTCAAGATATGCCGTCATTTCGCCAAGCTCGCCCTGCCCGAGCGTGCCTTCGGCGAGGATGCTTCCCTTCGAGCCATACAATTCAAGGCGGTTCTTCGAGCTGGCGTCGGGCACGTTGAACAGGTTGTCAACCACGCCCTTTGCGCCGTTTTCGAACTCGAGCAGCACCACGGCGGTGTCTTCACTTGCATAATCGTGGACCAGATTGCCGGTAACGCACTGGACTTTGCAGGCGCGCCCGTAAAACATCTCGAGCACATCGATGCAGTGGCCGCCCATGTCCATAAGGCTGCCGCCGCCGCCCTGTTCGGGATACTGCCGCCATGCGCCGGGCATCGGCGGATACCAGCACGACAGTTGCGCCCGGCCCAGTACCGGGGTGCCGAGTTTGCCGTCGCGCACCAGCTCGAGCGCTTTCTGATGCTGAGCATGAAACCGCATCATGAATGCCGTACCCAGTTTCACGCCGTTGTCTTTGCAGGCCGCGATCATCCGCTCGGCCTCCTCGACGGTCATACCCAGCGGCTTCTCACAGAGCACGTGTTTGCCCGCTTCCGCCGCGCGCAGGACCTGGCCGCAGTGCAAGTTGGCCGGAGTCGCCACGTAGATGACGTCGCAATCCGCCGCAAGCAGCGCCTCTTCGCTGACGCAGGCTGTGGCATCAAATTCCTCGGCCACTTCCTTGTTGGCGTCGGCATTCACATCGTACACAAACGCCAATTCCGCGTTGTCCGCAGCCATGATCCCTTCCGGGATGGTGCGGCGCCGCGCAATACCACCGGATCCCCAGACTCCCCATTTCGTTTTCATATGCTCGTCTCCTGACTGCTCTTGACCGCGTGTTTCCAACCACCCTCTGAGCATAAAGAAACTCTGCCGTTCCCGCAAGCAGGACGGGAAAAACTCCCGCAGAACCCGACGCTTACGCGGCGCCTGTCTGGTACGGGGCGACCCCTACATCGGCATTCTCGCGCGGTTTATTGTGTCGCCGGCGGAATGAAAGACGCGCTCGAGCCCGTCTCGAGTTCGCCGATAGACCGATATCCGCCCGGACGACGTGATGCCGTTCCAGACGGCGCTCTCGGCGCCGAGATCACGCCACAGGACAACCTCATCGCCCACTTCGATGGCCAGGCCACCGTCGGCTTCTTGGAGTCGAGTCTCGGGCAGTTGGGCATCCTCGCCCTCGCGGTGCGGCATGAGAACCGTAACAATACGCTGCCGGGTCGCCGGCTCGTCTGCCGAGGCGGTGAAATGGTACTGCGGGGGCGCGGGGTCGGCCGTAGGCGTGCAGAATTCGTCTGTCTGGCTGAAAGCAAGGCCGCCGGGCGTCAGGAAACGCACCAGCAGGCGCGCGCCGTTCTTGATGGAGACCACTTCCTGCGCTTCTTCGTCCATTTGCATCTCTTCCTGGGCGTGAAGGAGCCACTGATAGGTCGCCGGTTGCCGAGCCTCGAGTTCGTCAATGATTACGAAATAATCCGGCCGGCTGAACAGGATATGGCGCTCAAAGTGTTCGAGGCGGCCGCCGTAAGCGTCCGTGGCGTTGCCGATGGTGTAGGCGAACTCCTCGGAGTTGTCGAAGGCGGTAATCGCCCCGCCCGCGTCGTGGCTCCGTGCGATCTGGCCTATGCCGTCAACGAGAATCGAATTATGCGCCTTGGTCTGCTGCATCCAGTTCCGGTGATGCGGCGAACCATGAATCTGCCGGTATCCGCTGCTGATGGCCAGGGGCTGCTTGTAGGCCTCGAGCACGAAAGCGTTCTGGCTTGCGTGATCATGGCTGACGGAACCCCGCGGGTTGCTCTTGAACAAAAGCAGGATATTGTCATCAGGTTCGGCCATGTTGCTGTGCATGGCCACCCAGCCGCTGCTGGGAAACGCCTGCGCATGCGGCAGGTCTGCCGGAGACCGGGCTTCCATTTCGGGCCGGTGCACATTGAAGATCATCGGAGGCGCGGGCTCGACACCGTACTGGTCCGCGTGCCAGCGGAAGTAGGGATTGTCGAAGAAGCTTGCAAGAGTGTACATCAACTGACCGGCGCCGCTCCCGAGCGGGGCGTCGTGACCGTCGCCGAACGCCCGCGTGGGGCGGTGAGGATAGGCGCAATACAGACCAAAGTAGCCGGTATTTCGCAAGAAAGGCTTTTCTTTCCATCGAATATCGAACCGGTCCAGTTCACTTGCAATCCATGCCGTCCTCGTGATGTAGCTCTGCCAATAGGAGATGCCTTCATGCCACGCGCCGTCGGGCCCGCCCCAGGCCGGATAGGCAGACCA
>SLSB01000341.1 GCA_007130675.1 Candidatus Hydrogenedentota bacterium
CGTATTCGATGTGTTCCCATGCTTCCATGGCCTTCGCCGCGACGCGTGCGGCATAGGTATCGATATCGATGTCCGTCTTGGGCTGCGAATAGTCCATCCAATGCTGATCGCCGCTGGTTCCATGCGACATCATCGCCACAAATCGCGGCTCCGTCTGACCGGGAGCGATGCGGCGCTCCAGCTCGTCGCAGAACCGACCAAAATAATCCGCGGACACAGGTGTCGCCCCGAAAAAATGCATCGAGTAATTGGCGACAAGCGCCAGCGGCGTGCCCGAGGCCGTCCGGATACCCAGCACGCTCAGAACAGGGTCTTCGGGGCCGCAGGGACCAACGTAATCCGGGTTCTGGTAACCGGGATGCATCATCGCGCGGATGGTGTCCTCGCCGAATGGATCGGTTCCGATCCGGTCTGGGCGGCGTATCCACACGCGGCAGTGGGTGTCCTCGGCAGCCGTCACGGCGGCCCAGCCCACACGCGCGGGCACACGATTGGCATCGGCCTGCCGAATGCACTCGATAAGGCGATCCGGCAAAAAGGCGGCGTAGGTCTCGTCGCACCGCGAACCCAGCGCCCCCATCACGGACGGCGCGGCGTGTGTATGGGTCGCCGCGATGAGCATCCGCTCTTCAGGAATCCCTGTTGCTGCGCTCGCTTTGCGTTTTACGTCGTCCAGCAGCTCGCGCGGCATCATCAGGTTGTCCACCACAACCAGGGCGACCCGTTCCGCGCCGTCATCTAGCACGAGCCCCCGCGCGAACAGCGGGTCGTGTACTACGTCCGCCAATCGTTCGAGAAATCCGCCGCTGTTGATAACCGGCAGGGTTTCCGGCGTGATGTCCACTACTGAAGCACCCGCCAGGAGCCCGTTAGGTCCGCTATCCGCTCGAGCGGTTCGGTTCGCCGCCCCAGCCAACACAAAAGCACTTGCAGCGCCATGAACCGAATTCTTCAGAAATCGCCGGCGATTTAGTTTCTCGGTCATCGTCATTTCCTCCGCTGTGTGTATTGGGAATCAGATTAGCGTTCGCACACACAGAACACAAGCAGGTAGCCAGTCATGGCCGCGACGGTCATGAGCGCATCTGACCTAGTCTTCGTTATTCTCGGGCTGACCTGTGCCATGGCCTTCCAGGCCATGAATCATGGGCAAGATGCCCATGTCACCTCTTACGGCAAAAGCGGGGTCATGTGCGACCTCGCCGTTGGCGCACAAGGCGAGGCGATGATGAGGTCGACCGCGTCACGCGGCAGCGCTTCTGCTTTCACGGGTGCTTAGTCGGCGATTCCGGGATGCGCCTTGACTCGAGGCCCGCCGACGCCTAAGGTTGTAGCGGGCAAAGGCAACATCAAGGAGGCTGAATCCCATGAACCGCAGAGACTTTCTCAAACATTCCGCAGCCGTTTCCGTGTCGGCGCATGTGGCCGCCGCACACGGTGCGCCGACCGAGGCGAACGCTCCCATTCCGTGCGCCGTGCTCGGGCTGGGCCACGGCCACGCGCTCGATGTCGTGAGGGTATTGAGCGCTTCCCCGGATTACGACCTCGTCGGGGTGTGCGAACCCGAGCAGGCTATCCGCGACCGTGTTGCGGGTTCCCCCGCCCTCAGGGATGTCGCGTGGCTTGAACAGGAAGCATTGCTGAGTGACGAGCGTCTGGTCATGGTCGCCGTGGAAAGCACGGTGCCGCGGTTGCTCGAGTATGCGCACGGTGTCATCGATGCGGGAAAACACCTATATCTCGATAAGCCTGCCGGCGCTTCCTTGCCGGAATTCGAAGCGCTTGTCGCCAAGGCAAGAGAGCAGGACCTGCTGATTCAGATGGGCTACATGTTCCGATACAACACCGGATTCGATTTGATGCGCCGCGCTGTCCAAGAAGGATGGCTCGGGCACGTTTATTCTATCAACGCAAGCATGTGCACCGGTCTGAGCCCCGAAAGGCGCGCGGCGCTGGCGTGGCATCCGGGGGGCATCATGCTCGAGCTGGGCTGCCATTTGATCGACATGATCCATCTGCTGCTCGGACCGCCTGCGAAGGTCACGCCCTTTCTTCGCCAAGACTGCCCTTCTCGCGACGGCCTCACAGACAACACCCTGGCCGTCCTGGAATACGACCGCGCAATGGCCCTCGTCGAGACCGCCGCGATGGAAGTCAGCGCGTTCCCGGCCCGGCGCTTCAAGATCGCCGGCACCGAGGGGACCATGATTCTCGACCCCCTCGAACCTCCCGCCGGGCGGTTGTGCCTGCGGCAGGCCGCCGGCGGATTCCAGGCGGGATGGCAGACGGTGCCGCTCGAGAACCTGCCCCGGCATGTGCGCGACTTTGAAGATCTGGCGCGGTGCATTCGCGGAGAAGCCGAGTTCAGCTACTCGAAAGAGCACGATTTGAGCGTACAGAAGACCGTTCTTCAAGCCAGCACACCATAAAATGCGTAGGAAACGGGTTGATTGGGGGTTCAAACCGACAGATGACAGGAGCATGATATGGAGCAGCTTTCCATTTCCGTTCGTGACATGGCGGGTCTTGATACGCTGCGCCCCGTGACGGGGGGCGTGCCGCTTGCCGAAGGAGCCGCCCCGGACGGCGTGGCGTATGCCCTGCACGACGAGAACGGGGAGGCCGTACCCCTGCAGACGAGCGTGCTGGCGCGCTGGCGCGACGGGAGTGCCCGGTGGGTGCTGCTCGATTTTCAGGCCGCGCCGCCGCCCGGAGAAACGCTGCGCTACACGCTGACATGGGGCGTGCATGCACATGGAGCAGTCCCGCCTGTAACAGTGTCGAGCGATGTGCAG
>SLSB01000475.1 GCA_007130675.1 Candidatus Hydrogenedentota bacterium
TCGAACTGCTCGTAAAGCGGATTCAACGGGTCCACGCCGAAATAGTTCACATGCAGCATGACCTTGAACCCGAGCGTGTGGGCACGGGTGATAAACGGCTCTAATTCGTCATAGACCTGGTCGTAATCGGGATAATCCCGGTCGTAGCCCTGCGCGCGCCAGGTGGGCACGTAGAGAATGGTCTGCTCAGGCGCGAGATGCCTCCCAAGCTCCTCGAGCACGTCAAGGTCAAGCGTGGCGATCACGAGGCAACGGATATCCTGTACCCACGGCGGCTGTTGGTCTTCGACGCGCGTGGGAGCATATGCGGCAACCATCCACTCGCGGTAGCGGCGGGCCGGTTCGCGCCAGTCGCCGGTGTATGCGCCAATTCGCCATTCCGGCGACGCGATAGCAGCGTTTTCGCTGAAAGGCGCGTAGGCCATCGAGATAAACCGCACCCGCCAGTGCGTCCGGCTCCGTTCGACAACCAGACGCTTGAATTGCATCTCGGGATCCCGCGCCCAAACATAAAACCCTTCGCCATCACCCTCGACAATGACCAGTTGCGCCTCCCATGACATCGGGTATTCATAGGTGAATTGCCTGCCCGGCGTACTCGCGGTCAGGCGCACCCCCGAATGACCCGGCACGATGATGCCGTACTCGAGCGGAATCCCCGAGATACTCCATTCCGCGCCCCAGAGATCCTTTTGCGGGCACTGCCCATCCTGGCGCATGACGATTTCGTCTCCATCCCCCATCACATGCGTCGAGAGGGACGTCCCCGGCAGGTCGGGAAAGTCCGAGAGAATCCACACCTTGCTTCCGGGGAGGTCATCCACCTCGAGCGCCCGCGCCGCGCTGATGGGAAGGTCCGCGTCAACACGATGCAAACAGGAGAACGCATCGACCGGTTCCTCGAACGCGGCGAGCGTTCGGCCCGCGGCATTGGTCAGCCCCACCACCACACCATCTTGAAATTCGGCGGTCAAAGCGGGCGTCTCGATGGTCACGCGGCCCTGTGCGGCGGCATGCGCACTCCACACCCACACCGCCACGACCGCAACCGCGACCCCACCCCATCCAAACGTCTTCTGACTGGCCCGTCCATTTCGCATGCCCGCATTATGGCCCGAACCGCACCAAAAATCACGCAATTTCGCGCATGATGGGGTAGTCAAGAAGGCCCCTTTACTCTTGAGTCGGGGCGTCATAGCCTACAGAATGCTCCGCCGCCATAAGCCCTGGACTTGTGTCGAGCGGGTAGGCACCGACAGCTTGGCAGATTCGCTCAACCAAAGCCTCGGCGAGTCGCTCCATATCGCGAAGTTCGCATTCCCACACCACAATAACATTCCATCCCGTCCGCCGCAGTTCCGCTAAGTTCCGCTTGTCACGTTCGACAGTCCGCTTGAATTTCGGGAGCCAATAGTCCTGGCGAGTTGCCGGAACACTGGCACGAGAGCAACCTGGATGCCTGTGCCAGAAGCAGCCATGTACGAAGATAACGGTCTTGTGTTTTGGAAGAACGATGTCAGGTTGATATCGGTGGTAAGCAAGAAACCGCTTTGCTGTTTGGCAATAGAAGCCTGCATATCCAAACAGTCTCTATTGTACGTTCAAGGCGCAAACAGGGGCGAGGAATTCAGTCGGAATCGTTAATCGTGCTGGGGAGTCTACATTTTCCGATCACGGCCGTGACGATGTCGTCTATTGCTTCTTGTGCCTGCCAAGCCCGTTTGTATGTCACCGCTACGACAAATTGCTCCAGATCGAGCACCTCGAAATCAGGCTTGTTACGATAAGTATTGCCACACTGGTCAGTCTGATGCCGTGCATCGAGCAGTATGAGCGGCGTGAGATAGCTGACACGAACTAGTTTGGCCGCCCTTGCGAGAGCCAGCGACATCCGATCTGCAACTATAATGATGGTGTCGCCCACGCAGAGCGGGGATAACGCTCGTTCTTGTGCAGAAAGGATCCCATCTTGCTCTCCGACTTGGTATTCTGAACAAGCCGGCAATAACGCTTTGAGTAGTTCTCTTATTGCTTCCGTTCGTTGATAAGGCCCATCAAACCCGGCCAACCAAGAACGAAACCGTGCAGAAGCCGAAATTGTGTTTTTTCGCACTTCGCGTCTTTGGAAGTTTCGCACGTCGCCATTTCCCTCAACCGAGTCACCCACTCGCTCACTACTCCCTACCTCAACCGCCAGCACACCTCCCGGTTCCTACACGTGCAGAGCCCTCATTATGCCCTGTGACCCTAGCCGCTGCCTACTTCTACTTGCGCATGCCAGAGCGCGCATACAGTCTTCTGAAAACGGCAACGCGCATTAATGGTTGTATGGGGGTCCCTTATCACCTCTCCTTGAGGCTTTGCGGCCAAACCACCGATGATCACAACCCAGTAATCTGTTCGCCGCAACCCAGCCTCCGTCCACTCTCTATCGGTGAACTGAATGTTGCCACGCAAAAGCCGCATGCCTTTCACTTCAATTGCCCATTGGGGCTGTTCTTTTATGCCAAAATCATAACCACGCGCTTCATATCTCATATCGAGCAGTTGCCGCGGTGAGACACCCACAAGACGCTCGCAATTCTTAAGGAAATACTCCTCCGCGCGTCGTCCGGTCAGCAACCTTTCGGCAACGTTTTGAGAGACCCGCGTAATCGATGAAAGCGAGTCGATAGCCTCAATTATGGGTTCGTCATCACAATGGAGTATTCGAGCAACAAGTTCATAAAGCCCACTATCGCTGACCTCGCATAGCTCGTCGAGAACTCGTTGTCGACTGACACGCA
>SLSB01000379.1 GCA_007130675.1 Candidatus Hydrogenedentota bacterium
TCTCAAGTTTGAGCCTGCTTATATGGTAGTAGGTGCGTTTGACGAATACGATCCCTCCTACACTATGCTCACCTCAGAGTCGGATCCCACGTGTGTGATGCTTCCTGCTTTGCCGGTGTTGATAAAGCAGAATACTCCCGTGAACCGGCACATGCCGGCGGGAGAGAAGGAACATCACTGTGAATTTTCAAGAACTGAACATCGAACCGCGCTGTCTGCGCATCTTGCAGAACCAGGGCATTATCGAACCGACGCCGGTTCAAGGCCAGGCCATTCCGCCCGCACTCGAGGGACGCGATGTGGTCGGCATCGCCCAGACAGGCACAGGCAAGACCCTTGCATTTGCATTGCCCGCCCTGGCGCGTCTCGCCGACCGTAAGGTCAACGGCACGCGCATGCTGGTGCTTACCCCCACCCGCGAGCTGGCGCAGCAGGTCCACGCCGTGCTTGAACCGTTGGCGCGTGCGGTGGGCATGCGTTCGGCGTGCGTCTTCGGTGGCGTCGGTTTTGACGCCCAGACACGCGCCCTGCGGCAGGGTTGCCCGATCATCGTGGCGACCCCCGGCCGTCTGCTCGACCATATCGGAAGGCGGAATGCCCGCTTCGACAATCTCTCCGTGCTGGTCTTGGATGAAGCCGACCGCATGCTCGATATGGGCTTCCTGCCGGACATCAAGCGCATTCTCGGCGTATTGCCCAAGAACCGCCAGACGATGATGTTTTCGGCGACATTCGCGAAACCCATCGAGCGTCTTGCCAACGAGATGCTGCACGAGCCGGTGCGCGTCGAGGTCGCCGCGGCCGCTACGCCGGCCGCCGCCGTGCGCCAGGGCATCTACACGGTCGAACACGGCCGCAAACTGGGGCTTCTGTCGCAAATCCTCCGCGAACCCGAGGTTGAATCGGCGCTGGTGTTCATGCGCACGAAGTACCGCACGGACCGGACGGCAAAGGCATTGCAGAAGGCCGGCTTCAAGGTGAAAGCCATTCATGGCGGCCGGTCGCAGAGCCAGCGGGACCACGCCATCGAGGGCTTCCGCAAAGGACGCTACCAGATTCTCGTCGCAACCGACGTGGCCGCACGCGGCTTGGATGTCGAAGGCATCAGCCATGTGGTCAATTTCGACATTCCGAACAGTTCGGACGATTACATCCACCGCATCGGCCGTACGGCGCGCGCCAACGCATCCGGTGACGCTATCACATTCGTGTGTCCCGATGAGTTCATGGCGCTGAGCACCATCGAGACCGCGCTGGGCAAAAACCTGCCGCGTACGGAATGGGAAGGCGCCGTTCCCGTGGTATCGCTGTTCGGATCCGATAAGCGCCCGTCGGCCCAAAGCAAACGGCGCGGGGTTCGCCCGGGGCGCCGCCGCAGGTTGATGGCCGCCCGCTGAGACCACGGCCGGTCACTTGCGCATACGCGCGCACGTGGCGCTTGAGAATACTCCAATCATTGTCAACGCGGCGAGACGCCTTGGCTACTGTGCATAACGGTAGATGAGGCGTCTCGCTTTTTTGCGCGGCTCTGTGTATCCAGGATTATCTTGACTGCCAAGTCTGCCTCGTGTTGAATAGGGGCTGCGAAAAGATGCAAAGGTTGTGGGGGAATCACTGAATGAGAGCGCTGGTGTTTGATGGTGTCCCGCGCATTGCGGACGTGCCGAAGCCCGAGCCCGCTGCGGGCGAGGCGTTGATTCGCGTTCGCTGTGCGGGTATCTGCAACACGGACGCCGAGATCATGCAGGGCTACATGGGGTTCACGGGCATTCCCGGCCACGAATTCACGGGCATTGTCGAGGAAGCCTCGAACGAACATCTGCTGGGCAAGCGCGTTGTAGGCGAGATCAACTGCGCTTGCCACGCGTGTGTGTATTGCGAAATGGAAATGCCCCACCATTGCAGCGCGCGAACTGTGCTGGGCATTCAGGGCCGCAATGGCGCTTTCGCCGAATACCTTACCCTGCCCGAAGAAAACCTCCACTTGCTGCCGGATGCCATGACCGACGAGGTCGCCGTGTTTACCGAACCCACGGCGGCGGCGTTCCGTATTCCCGAGCAGGTCGAAATTGCGTCGAGCGACCGGATCATCGTGCTCGGCGACGGCAAACTGGGGCTGTTGTGCGCCCAGGTGCTCTGGCTCGAGACGAAAAACCTTGTGTGCGTGGGCAAGCATTCGTCTAAACTCGAGCTGTTGCACCCCTTGCATATCGAGACCTGCCCCGCCGACGCCCCGGTCGAGCCGGGCGCGGATATCGTAGTGGATGCCACAGGGTCAGCCACGGGTTTCGAGCGCGCGATCGAGCTCGTCCGCCCGGAAGGGGTGCTCGTGCTCAAGACTACGATCGCGGGCGCCATCCAGGCCGAATTGAGTTTGCCGGTGATCAACGAGGTGCAGATTGTCGGCTCGCGATGCGGACCGTTCCGTCCTGCGCTCGAGGCGCTTGCGCTGGGCACGGTGGTAGTTAAACCCATGATTACCGCATCGTATCCGATTGAAGAGGCGGGCCGCGCCCTCGAGCACGCGCGTTCCAGCGATGCCATAAAAATCTTGCTTTGGATGCCCGAATGAACCGCCGGAGCCCAGATGCCCCGGCGAAGGAAGGAGAACCCCATGAAAGTCGGCATGCTCACCTGTCCGTTTAACGATGAACCCCTGGAAGCCGTGCTCGACTTCGCCGAAGACGCCGGCATTCCCTGCCTCGAGGTGTGGGCCGGTCCCTCGAGCAAGCATATCGACCCCGTCAAGATGACACCGGGGCGCGCAAAGAAGATCACGGCCAA
>SLSB01000560.1 GCA_007130675.1 Candidatus Hydrogenedentota bacterium
CAGCGCTGAACCTCGGGCCTTCGCTCAAGCGGGTAAATTGCTCGACCAGAATCAGATGCCCCGTACTGCTGATGGGAAGAAACTCGGTGATGCCCTGGACAATCGAGAGAATGATTACTTTGACGAAATCCATATGTGTCGTGCCCATCCTTTCTTCGAGGCTTGATACGCCTCGTATATGCAGTTGCCCATTCGCATGGAACGCCAAGAGTGCGGCAGGGTTGTCGCCCAGAGGCCGCACTTGCGCCATAACAGCAGAACGGCAGCAATCACTGCCCTGCCAGGAATGGTCGCGTGTTCTCTGGTCCCAACATGGGGAGTAGCGTATCAAACCAGGAATTCGCGTTAATCCGGCTGAGAAACCGAACCCCCGTTTCTATCATGACAGGAAGTATAACCAGCACAACGCCTCCATACAACGTAGCCACGCGTGGACCGTCTTGGGCACCGTCGGGGAAGACGCATGTCGGTGCGGGGTCAGGCCGCTGCCAGTGCAGTGTCGGCGTCTGCCCATCGAAAACCAACAACGACCGTGGGTCCTCTACGTGTTGGCCGCCCTGCTTGCTCGATGCCGATTTGAATTCCCAGTCCAAAGCAAACAGTATGCTGCCGTGGTTTCCGGGTGAACGCAGCGAAGAATGTGGCGCCTTTTGCCGAACAGGCGATTCCAGGAGGGGTAATGCTCGAATTTTTTCACGTGGGCCGCGAATTGCTCGATAGAGTCGAGGAGACCCAGGCGGAATCCATCAGGAAAGCGGCCGGGCTAATCGCCGAGAGCCTCATGGCCGGGGGCGTCTGGCATGTGTTCGGCACGGGGCATTCGCATTTTCTCTGCGAGGAGGTGTATTACCGTGCGGGCGGGCTTGCGCCCGTCAACGCGATCCTGTTTCCCGCCCTGATGCAGCATGAGGGCCCTGCCACCAGCACCAAGCTCGAGCGCTTGCCCGGTCTGGCGCGGATCATACTCGACAAGTCCGGCGCGCGGGCAGGGGAGGTGCTGACCATTGTCTCAAACAGCGGCAAGAACGCAGTTCCCGTCGAGATGGCCCTGTATGCCAGAGAAAAAGGCATCAAGACGGTCGCGCTCACGTCGCTTAATCAGTCTAGAGCCGCGCCACCGGGCGTGGGTCAAGACAAGAAACTCTACGAGATCTGCGACGTGGTCATCGACAATTGCGGCACGGCGGGCGATGCCGCCCTCGAAGTGCCCGGCTCGGACCTGATGACGGCGGCGACGTCGAGTTTCATCGGCATTGCCATCATGGAGCAGATTGTCTACCTCGTGTGTTGTGCCTACGCGGAGGCTGGGAAAGAACCGCCCATATTCAAGACGGCCAACTTGCCCGGCGGGGACGACTGGAATGCGCGTCTCATCGAGCAGTATGGCGGCCGGGTCAATCTGCGGTGAGATGTAAGGCCAGCCACTCGTGAATGCCTCACAACATAGTGCGTCCATCAAAGGCCATGCCGCCGAACTGGGGTTCGATGCGTGCGCCGTCGCGCGCGCGGAGCGTATTGACCCCGAGCACCGCCTGGACGAATGGCTTGAATCGGGATACCACGCGGACATGGACTGGCTGGACCGCACAAAAGATGTGCGGCAGGACGTGGGTTTGAAACTTCCGGGGGCGCGTTCGGTCGTTGTTGTGGCGCGCAATTACCATGCGCAGCGCCCCGCCGCGGAAACAGACACCGGCCGGGTATCGCGGTATGCATGGGGGCGCGACTACCACCGTGTGCTGAGAAAGCCCCTGCGCGCCTTGGCGGAACGCATCGAATCGCTTGTGGACGGCGTGCAGACGTATTGCTGCATCGACAGCGGTCCGGTGCTCGAGCGGTTTTGGGCGGCGCGGTCAGGACTCGGCTGGATAGGCAAGAACAGTCTTGTTCTGCGGTCCGGCTTGGGCTCATGGTTCTTTCTTGGAGTCATTGTGACCACGCTTGATATCGCCCCCGATGCTCCGGTGGCAGACTTGTGCGGCGCATGCACTCGCTGTATTGATGCCTGCCCCACCAATGCCATTGTGAAGCCCCGGGTGGTGGATTCGCGCCGGTGTATCTCCTATCACACCATCGAGAACCGCGGGGATATTCCCGCAGGATTGCATAAGGATTTCGATGACTGGGTCTTCGGTTGCGACACTTGCCAGGAAGTTTGCCCGTGGAACAAAGATGTTCCCGTTACTAACGTGAAGGACTTCCATGCCCGGCCGGGCCATGCCCACCCCGCACTCGAGTGGCTCGAAGAGATGGACACAGAGACGTTCACCAAGGCATTCGCCGGGACCCCTGTCATGAGGGCAAGACTCGAGGGCATGAAACGCAACGCGAGCATTGTGCGCGCAAATCAACACAAGCACCAGAAGTAAACAGAACAAGGCAGGCCCCAAATCCGCACGGAAAGAAGGACATTCTTCGGGGGAAACCCTTCTTCTTTCATTTCCCGAGCGCCAAAGGCGCGCAAACATGACAGCCCAGCCTGCAGGGCTGGGAAACGAGGATCAACAAAAGGGAAAAGGGCTGAAGGCCCGTGACATCCCCAACCGAGAAGAGAAAGGTCTGGGCGTCTTGCTGTCAAATGCATCGTGAATTGAACTGATCCTGCTTGCGAAATCCAACAATGTACCTGGCTTTCAGCTCGAACGATATGGGCCAATCGGTTCACCCAGGCCGTTGGCCTGGTATGCTGCCGCGCCTTCAGCGCTCCAGAAGATATCCGTACATTTGCGGATGACATTTTCCCTATGCTGCTTGTGTCTTCCCGAACGGCAAGATCAACCAAGA
>SLSB01000034.1 GCA_007130675.1 Candidatus Hydrogenedentota bacterium
CCGTGGACCTTCGAAAACGGTACGGCATGGTTGAAAATCATCATTGCGGTGCTACTTATCCGGTGGTTGTGGGTCGAGCCGTTCAGCATTCCCTCGGGCTCGATGGAACCCACCCTGCACGGAGACCCCCGTTTCATGCGCGGCGACCGCGTTGCAGTCAACAAACTCGCCTACGGACCGCGCGTTCCGTTCACAAGCAACCGCCTCATCGAGTTGGGAACGCCCGAGCGCTGGGATATCGTGGTGTTCTATACCCCCGAGGAAGACGCCGAACACAGGGTGCTGATCAAGCGCGTGGCGGGACTGCCCGGCGAGCGGGTGCATATCGCCAATGGCTTGTTGCATGTGAACGGCGAACCGCTTCCTTTCCCGCCGGAAATGCCCGAGGGCATGCGGTACACCAACGAACTCGAAGAGATTTACAGGGGCCAGCGCCGGTTTGTATCGCGCGAGCAGATGCGCTACGGCGTCTTGCCGCAGGACGAATACAGCCTGATTCCCGAGGGGCATTACCTCATGCTCGGCGACAACAGCGCGCGGAGTCGCGACGGGCGGCATTTCGGCTGGGTGCCTGATGAGAATATGATCGGGCGGGCATTCTGCATCTGGTGGCCGTGGAACCACCGGCGTGATTTCACCGGATTCTCCCAAACCTGGTGGGGCGCCGGATTATTGTACGGCATTCCCGCCAGTTTCGTGCTGTATTGGCTGGCCACCGCCCTGGTCGCGATATCCCTGCGCGTCGAGCACGGCCGGCTCGACGGCGGCGCGGCGCGCGGAGAACATGTGCTGGTAAACCGTCTCATGGCCGGCGTGCGCATCCCGTTTACAGACATGCGGCTCACCCAGGGGCGGCTGCCCGCGCGCGGTGAACTGATTGCGTTCGCTGCCGAACCGGACAGCAACGAACCCCCGGGGATATTCCTGGGCCGGGTTGTGGGTCTGCCGGGCCAGCGGGTTTCGTGCCAGGCCGGAAAATGCCATATCGACGGCGAGAACGCCGGTGCGGCGGCATCCTGCGAGGCGTTTGCACAAGACAGGATTCCAGAGCATGGTGTAGCCGCGATGCTGGATGCTCCCGAATCCCAAGAGGCCCCGCCAATCGTGTGGGTGCCCTATGAAGATATCCTGGGCAACGTGGTGTCGGTGTGGTGGCCGCTTAACCGGGCCCGCGCCATCGGGGCACGGCCAATGCCGTCCAAAGGCGCCCCCTGACCGGAAGGGAGACCATGGCGCGCAATAAGAGTAGTAAACGCTCCAGAGACAAGCGGGCAAACATCCCGCGGGGAACCCAGGCAGCCAAGGTGGGGCTCGGCACGCTTGTGCTGGGCGCCCTGGCATGGGTAGTCGGAGGCTTCACGCGCGAAAACGCCATCGAGTGGGGAAAGACCATCCTGATTGCGGGTTCCCTGGCGCTGGCTATTCGATGGTCCATCGCCGAGCCGTTCCGGATTCCCTCGGGCTCCATGGAACCCACCCTGCGGGGACACCCCCACTTTCTGCGCGGCGACCGGGTGTTTGTGAACAAGTGGCGCTACGGGCTGCGCTACCCCTTCATGACCAAACGCATCTACTACGGCGACGAACCGCAACGCTGGGATATCGTCGTATTCAAGACCGTCGAGGAAGACGCCGCGAAGACAACCCTCGTAAAACGCATCGCGGGGATGCCGGGCGAACGCGTACACATCAAAGGCGGCCGCCTGCATGTCAACGGCGAGCCCATCCCGTTTCCGCCAGACATGCCCGACGAGATGTATTACACCAACGAGCTCGAGATGGGCATTACGGCCGACACCCTGCGCATGATAGGCCAGCACGAGCCCATGCGCTACGGAATTCTACCGGATGACGAATACTCGCTGGTGCCCGAGGGCCATTACTTCCTGCTGGGCGACAACAGCGCCCAGAGCCGCGATGGCCGTTTCTATGGGTGGGTGCCCAACGAGCACCTGCTGGGCCCGGTGACCTGCATCTGGTGGCCGCCGCTTCATATGCGCGATTTCACCGGCTTCACCCAAACGTGGTGGTGGCGCACTCTCAGCGCCATCTTGGCGGCAATTCTTTTCGTGCGACTGTTTCTCGGGCGAAGCTGGCACGTGCGGTCGGGCGCGGTCCGCAGCGTAGTCCCCCATGGCAGCCACATCTACATTAACCGCTGCGCGTTGGGGTGGCCCGTGCCCTTCACGCGGCGGCGCTTCACAAGAGGCCGCGCCCCGCACCGGGGCGAACTCGTGCTCTTCAGGAGTCCGCAAGCGGGTTACAGCGAGATGCTCATCGGCTATGTGGCCGGGTTGCCAGGCGAACGCGTGCAGATTGATGAAGGCGCTCTGCTGATTAACGATACCCCCGTACAGGAACCTTCTGCGCTCGCGGAAATGCGCTTTGACCCGCCGGCGGATTCCGCGCCCTACGGCCGGTCGCGCAGCAAGGCCTATTCGCTCGTGCCCGAAAACCACTACTTCATCCTTGGGGAGGCGCACGACGAAGAGCCGGACAGCAGGACCCTCGGTTGGGTGCCGCACGAAAACATCGTGGGGACGGCAACAGCCGTCTGGTGGCCTCCAACCCGCTGGCGGCGCATTCGTATGTAAATCGAGCTGTCAGGGGCGTGTCGTAGCGGAATTCCTGCCCGCGCATTCTCGATGGCCTGCAAGCCGAAAGGGGGGATTGTTCATGGAAGAGTGGACCGAATCGAAGCGCATCTACGAAGGCCGCATCTTCAACGTGCGGGTAGGGCAGGCGCGGCTGGCCGACGGCGTTACAGCGCCCCGCGA
>SLSB01000449.1 GCA_007130675.1 Candidatus Hydrogenedentota bacterium
CGTGTCCGCCGCACCGTGATGCGCGGTTCGTCAACCCACGTCAAGGACTCAGCGGTTTCGACGACTGTCTCGGTGACAATGCCGCCAATGCGCTGCATGATCGCTTGTGCCTCGGCGATGTCATTGGCGCCCTGCCCGATGGGCTCGACGCCGCCCAAAGCGCGATTGAACACAAGCGTCGAACCGCCAAGCGCGTCGGTAACGCCTTCATACACGTACCAGAAGAAATCGGGCGAAACCAGCGTCGTTTCGTTTCCAAGCACGTCGGGATGGTTGCCGAAATTGACCAGCGTCGCAATGGGGTCGCCTTCCAGGTTCTCGACGCGCATCACCAGCAGCGCATCGTCAATAACGCCCGGGTTGTGCCAGTTTTGCGCCACACCCTTCAGCGTACCGTCTTCCTCGGGAAGCGACCCTGCGGCAAATCCGATACGCGCCGGTTCGAGGGTATCTGCCGCACGCGTGATGGCCTCGGCCATGCGTTCGCCGGTCCAGACCACGTAGTCCATATATATCTCGCCGAAAACACCGACCATCAACGGGGCCGCGTGGGTGTGGGTCGTGCACAGCACCACATTTTCCGGAGCGACCGCGGACTGTTTGCGCTTGGCCTCTTCGCCCCATTCGAAGTAATAGGTGATCAGGTCGCTGATGACCAGGGCAATCCGCGTTCGACCATCATCGAGCACCAGGGCTTTGACCTTGAGCGGCGCATGCACGCCGGTGCTCAGGCGATCGCTCCAATACCCATCCAGCCGCATCGGCCGCTCGGGTGTGATGTCCACTTCGGCAACGCCTGCCCGGAAACGTAGCTCGGTCTCGAGCGGAATCTTGGCCGGAGGTGCATGTTCCTGCCGAAGCCGTGCGCTTGCCGCTTCTGCTTCTTCGCTGATTCTCCGCGTTTCCGGCCCGCTTTCCTGTTCGCCGTTGGCCATGCCGTTTCCTGCAACCGGGTAGACTGCCGCAAACACGGCGACTACAAGAATGGCCAGCTCTTTCACCGGCCTGCACATTTTTATCACATGCATTTCGAGTATTCCTTGATTGCCGGCTGCGGTCCCGGGCCCCCAAACGGCCTCCGGCTTCAAAGTGCAGGCTCCTCCAGAGCGGCTATTGCTAGTCCGTCTTCTGGTATGGTGCAACACCTGCCTTGATGGTTTCGGCGACAACGGCACGCACCTCGTCAGGAGAAGAGCCGCAGGCAATACATTCCGCTACAGCCTCCTCGAGATGTTTCCGAACGAGTCGCCGAACTCTATCACGGCAGAGTTTCGGGGCGTCGTCGCGAACCGTGACACCCACGCCCTGCTGTCCTCTGACAAGATCGAGCACCTCGAGGTTTCGATAGGCTCTCGCGACCGTATTGGGGTTCAGGCCGCATTGCGAACTCATCGTCACAAGCGTGGGCAAGCGGTCCCCCGGTTTCAAGCGCCCCGCGGCAATAGCAAACTGAACCTGATTCTCGATTTGCTTGTAGACAGCGATGGGACTGTCGAAGTTGACTGAGAACTGCATTTCTCGAGGCATAGTGTTCTCCTTTCGAAACCCTTCCCGGCGTTCCAGTTGCGGATGCCGCACTGGATCAATCCGAATATCCTATCCTGCCGCACTTTAGCAGTCAACATATATTTCGCGCGCAACTAACCCAATATGCTAACGAGTGGCCCCATCTGGAAATGTAATCTCTTATCTAAACAGGATTGCCGTCCGAAAGGGCGGCCGGAGTCCCCAAAGCGGAGGTGCTTGCGGAGAGTCCGTCTTCCCAGCGTGTTGGCTGGGTAGGCCCATGTGTGTTCCAAGCGCGCCAATTGCGCTTGTCTCACCTTCCTGGTCATTGCAATAAGTAAGTCTACGTCACGAAAACCACAGGCTTTGCGTTACTTTGCTTCGAATTATCCGGTGACTGGGAAGAATCATAGGTGTTTGAAGTCAAAGCTTGGTCGATCCCCGGCGATCATCTTGTGCGGTCAAAAATAACGTGTTATGCTCATAAATCAAACGGTTAATGAGGGAGGGGACTTGCCATGGGCGTCAGAGAAAAGCGCGCTATAGTTACGTATTACGGGCTCGATGGGGCCTGTTCCGCCGCCGTAGCGTTGAACCGCTATCCGAAGGCCGACCTGATCACGACCAGCGCCTTGCGTATCGGGGAAACCCTCGAGGCACTCTCGCAGCGCGCATACCGCGAGGTTCATGTCTGCGGCCTTGGTGTGTATTGCGACTGGGCTGAACTCGAGCAGGCCTGCGGGGCTCTGGCCAAGCGCGGAGCTTCGCTCCAGTGGTATTGCGGTCGCGGGTATCTCGATGCGGACCGCAAACGCTTTGAATCGGTTTGCTCACCTGTCTTTATCGATGCGGACACCAATACCGGGGCGGTTGCAAAGTATTTTCAGTTGACCGACGCCGACCCGGGCCGATTTCTGACCGATCTCGCGCGGTTTGATCACAATATTGCACCGGAAAAGGTTTCGCGAAAACCAACTTCGGAGCAGGAGCGCTGGGCGGATCTTGTCGCGGCGGCTATCTCGCAGTATTTCAAATACCAGGACGAAGAGACCTACCTCGGGGCCGTTCGTAAGCTTGCCGCGATGCAATTTGGAACTTCGGACAGGCGTGCGGTCGAATTTTTCCGGCGCACGCGGTTTCAGTACGTATTGCACGGGCGTTCGCCTCATATCCGCACGTTGCGCGAACGCATCAAAAAATGTGCGCGGGTCGACCGCCCCTTGATCATCACGGGTGAATCGGGCGTCGGCAAGGAGCATGTCGCCCAACTGGTGTTCGAGGCAAGTACGCGGCGCGAAGAAGCGTTTGTCGCGGTTAACTGCGCGCTGTATGCGGGCAGCGCAAGTCTTGCCAACTCGGACTTGTTCGGCCATCTTAAAGGCACGTTTACCGGCGCCGACAAGGACCGCCAGGGCAAGTTCGCCGCCGCTGACAACGGTTTCCTCTATCTTGACGAAATCGGGGAGCTGCCTCTCGAGATTCAAGCCAAGCTGCTGCGGGTGTTTGAAGACGGCTGGCTTATGCCCGAAGGCGCTGACCGGCCCACCAAGCGCGTCGATGTGCGCGTCATCGCCGCCACCAACCGCCATCTACCGGACCTGGTGCGTGCGGGCAGTTTTCGGGCGGACCTGTACCACCGCCTGAGCACCCTGCGCCTGCATGTGCCGCCTCTTCGCGACCGGCCCGAGGACATCCGGGTCATTCTCGAGGAGCGCCTCGAGGCGCTGCGAAATGAAGGCTACGACCGCGTGCTTACGCGCAACGACTATGCCGTTCTGCGCGACTATGACTGGCCGGGCAATGTTCGCCAGCTTATCAAGCTGGTCGAACGCGCTTTCTACCTCGATATGCCCATTCAAGACGCGATGGAAGAAGAGAAGGCCTTGGGCGAGCTCCGCCCCACGGAGGCCGCGCGGCCCGCGGTTGACGACGTGTTTTGTCCCCGCACCCGGAACGAGGTGGTGGCGCTGGAGGAAGTCAAGAACCGGTACGCCCGCCATGCGTGGGAGCTGTTCGAGCGCAACTACACGGCCGCGGCGCGTGCGCTGGGCATACAGACCAATACCCTGAGATATACCTGCCTGGGAGAAAAGAGACAAAAATGACGCGATCCGCGTCTCGCACCCGGCCGTGGCCGCCAAGGATGTCCCTCATAAAGAGAGGCGCCCCCCCGGTCTGGGGGTCCGGGGGGGCTTCTGCAGAGGCCGTGCAATTCCTCTTCTGTGAGAGCCACAAAGAGGAGAGCAATCCTCGTGCCAAGCGGGAGGAGGGGGAGCCAAGTCCCGCGAGATCGGGCATAAGGTACTATTTTAAAACACCTTGCGGCGGTTCTCGGAAGAGCCATCGGCCACTCGTGGCGGTGCAAATTCGTCGAATTGACGGAATTTGCCTGCCCACTTGGCGGATTTTCGGCACTTGCCAGTTGCACACCATCCGGAAAACCCGGCAGATGCCCGGCACTGCGACTTCACTGCGCCGGGATGGTCTTATCCCCGGAGGTCCATGCCAATAATTGACTTATATTCAAGCACGCGGTAGGCTTATACAAGGAGACCATATACGGAGAACCAGCCATGCCGACTCAACAGACGCCGGCAATTCGTATCTTTTGCCTCTGCGGGCAGAAGATGCGCGTGACAGAGCCCATGTACGGTCGCCGGGCGCGGTGCGTGGCCTGTCAATTGAAGGTTCGGATTCCGCGTTTCGAGGAGATTCCACAAGGGGCCAGCGAACTATACCTGCACGACCACCCTGAGCTGATTCGTGAGAAGAAAAGTGCCGAACCCGCCGCTCCGGAGAACGGGGGGGCGAAACGGCGCGCAAAACCGTCCATTGTGGTCCCGATCGAGCCGTCGCAACCATTGCAACAGATATGCAGTTTAGACAAGAAGCTGAAGAGCGAACTTGCCCAAGTGGATGGCGTGTCCAAGGCGCAGGTAGAAGCATACCGCACGCGTCTGGAGGACATCCGCGCGGCATTTGAAGACGAAGTGCATCAGCGGCTTATGGAAACCGCCATCGAGTTGACCGCGGCGCAGGAAAAACTCGCCGAACTCCATCTCGGCGCCCGCGTGGGCGAGATAGACTATCGGGAGTATCGCGAGCAGGCCAACCGGGTGCGGTGGCGGCGCGAGTGTCTCGAAAAACGCCAGATCAATCTGCGCGCCTGGCTTGCGGTGCGCGATGCGGACCTCGCGGGCGGCTATATTGACGTTCCTTTGACCCGCATGGACGACATCTCAATCCGGATGCCTATGCTGGAGGATTCGGACGAACCGGAGGTGCTCTTGCAATGGATGGTCGAGCAACTCCGGTCTGCGTTGGCTACCCGCAAACAGGCTGAGGCGCAACGCGATATCATCAGCCAAATGCGGCAAAACGAGGAAATTCCCGAAGAGCAGGCTAAACGCTCTGCCAAACAACAAAAGGCCATGCGGGCCCGCGCTACCGCGGCGGCACGTTTCTGGCGCGACCGTCTCAAGCATCACAAGAAAGACATTCGACACGATCAGCGCGTTGTTGAAGCCCAATTGGAGCTGGCGCACGGGCGGCGCCAGTTGGGCGAACTGGACCGCGGCCAGTATGATGTGGTCGCGCGCGAGCTGCGGCGGGCCAAAGCAGATCTCGAGAAGGCCATGCACTCCCTCGAGCGTGCCCTTGCGGCATCCAACGAGCGCCAGTTGCCTGCTCTGCGCGGCACATTTCTGGCGCGATTAGGCACTGCTCCGCCGCCTTCCAAAGGACGCAAGACGGCCGTTTTTGCCATTCTGGGCCTGGTGTTCATGGGGGCGCTGGTCCTCTGGGTCATTTTGAGCGCGGTGTACGGGTATTCTCCGCTTCCCCGCTTCGGCGGCGATATTGGCACGGAGGTATGGCAGATGGAACCCCCTTTGCAACCTCGTGTTGTGACGGAGCCACCTGCCGAAGCGCCAAGTGTGCCAACACCCGCGGAGGAACCCTCGCCTGAACCTGGAGACCCGGAGCCGCTGCCTGTCGAACCGTATGCTCCCCTTCCGGAGGAGACGGCGGAACCAGAGGCAGAACCCTATGATCCGCAATTACTTCCCGACGATGACTCCGCTGTCGAAGACGCTCCAGACGAGCCCGGCGTTGGGGTTACGATTGAGGAGCCGGCCCCGAGAGAAGTCAGGCCGTATGGGGAACCTGTTGTCGAAGCGGAATTACGCGGACTGGTTACCTCCGCAGACCGCGCCCCCCGATTTTCGCTGCGCATCTACACCAACGAAGGGATTTGGCGCGATCGAGTGCGCGAATTGGGAGACAGCATTGTGGACGGATGGGTAATACGCGAGTATAATCCCCGCCAACAGAGTATTACGCTATTCGATGGGGAAAACCTCCTTGTGCTGAGGCGCGGCGAGCGGGAATACCTTCCCCCACCCAGTGCGCCGCAGGACCGCTGATTTTTCTGTAACGAACCACGAACTTGCCTGTAATACAACTGGCGAAGTATGACCGCCTATCTTGTAATGTGCCCCTGGACACGGAGTGTCACATGAGCCTGACGATGCATACTGACAATGGATACACCTATGTTGACGAAGGACAGGGATCGCTCGTGATTCTGCTGCATGGCCTGATGGGCGGTCCCGAGAACTTCAAGACCGTCGTTCCAGATCTTTCTCGCGATTACCGCGTTGTGGTGCCCAGGTTGCCACTGTACGAGTTGCAGTTGCGCAAAGCCACCGTGCGGGAACTGTGCCGTTTTGTGCACCGTTTTGTGGCGCACATGGGTTTTGCCCGTTTTGTGCTGGTGGGCAATTCGCTGGGCGGGCAGTTGGCCCTGCGGTATGCCCTCGACCATCCCGGCGAGGTTGCCGGCATGGTGCTGGCCGGGAGCTCCGGGCTGAAAGAAAACACCCTTGGCACCACGCTTCCGCGCCGGAAAGATTATGACTATGTGCGCGAGAAAGCAGCCTTGACGTTCTACGATCCGGCAGTAGCAACGAAAGAACTGGTCGACGAGGTGTTTGCCATTGTAAACAGCAATATCACGGCGCTGAAGCTTCTGCGGTTGGCCAAATCGGCCGTCAAAGATAATCTCGCATCCGAATTGCACCGGCTGTCCATGCCGGTAGGGCTGATCTGGGGGCGCGACGACGTCGTCACCCCGCCCGACGTGGCTGAAGAGTTCCAGGAGAAATTACAGCTGTCGAAACTATGCTTTTTCGATGAGTGCGGTCATGCTCCGATGATGGAGAAACCGCACGAATTCAATGAGGCTCTGCGCGATTACCTCCACTGGTTTGATCGGGAGGCCGAAGGCGGTTTCCGGCGCGCCAATCAGGCTTCACCGGATGCCTCGCCGCGGTGCCCAGACCCTGGCGACGGCCGGGCTGCCGCAATGGCCTGACATTCGCGCGGCGGCCCTGCGCATCCCTCCAATCACCGCATTGTGCTATCCCGATATCCGGGCTGCGTCAGTCTGTGTCGGTTTCATCCTCATCCTCGACGAGAATCGCAGTGCCGTATGCGATGATTTCCGCGGCGCCGGACATGACCTCGGCGGTGCCGAACCGGACATCGACCACGGCGTTGGCGCCGAGGCGTTGGCCGGCTTGCATCATGCGGTCGAGCGCTTGTTCGCGGGCTTCTGCGAGCATCTTGGTGTATTCCTGGACCTCGCCGCCGACGACATTGCGAAACATCGCCAGAATGTCTTTCCCCACATGCCGCGCGCGCACCGTGTTTCCGCGCACCATACCAAACGTCTTCACTATCCGTTTGCCATGGATGTAGGACGAAGTGACAATGATCACCACTTGACCTCCCTGCTGTAACGGTCGGTCCGGGCCACGAACAGCCGCTGCCGCAACACCGAGACGAAAAGAACGACGAGCCCGAGCAGGGGTATCGCGACAAGCACCTTGGTCAGGGCGGAACCCCAGTCGGACACCCAAAACCAGTACATGCCCCAACCCGTAAGGGCAATCACGCCAACGAGGAAAATCGCCCAACCCGTGCGCCGCTCGATGCGGTTGTACACGCCATCCAGGAAGGTGTCCCACACCTCCTCGGGCGGTTCCTCGAACTGTAGCTCCGCCGCGGCGTCCACGATCTCTTTCATACGTTCAAACTCCTCCCGAAACCCCGGGTCGCGCTCGCGAAGCATCTCGACGCGTTCCCGTTCTTCCGGAGTCAATTCGCCATCGAGATAGCCGGAGATCAGCGCGTTAATGTCGTCATCGCGTTTTTCATGCATATAGCAAGCCCATCATTGCCCCGCCGGGGGCGCTTTCATACCGCTTTAATCCGGTGGCTTCCCCAGCGCATTGCGCAGCGCAATCCGGGCGGCGTGTAGACGCGACATCACCGTGCCTTTGGGAACATCGAGACATTGCGCAATTTCCGTGTAGGATAGATCCTGGAAATGCCGCATCATCAGGATTTCCCGGTGGTTGCTGCTCAGCGTCGCCATCGCCAAAGCGATGGCCGAACGCACGTCCCCCAACTGTGCGTCAGTGACGGGGTTTTGCACGGCCTGCGCCGCATCAAACCCTGCCGCGAGCAGCCCATCCAACGATGTCTCGCCGCGCCGCTTTCGTTTCTTCAAATGGTTGATACACGTGTTCTTTATGATCCGGTAGAGCCACGGATAAAAGGGCAATTCGGCATCAAACCGCGGCATCGCCCGGTATGCCCTTGCAAATGCCTCCTGGGCCAGTTCGAGGGCGTCGTCGCGGTTGTGCACAAAGCCGTATGCTACCGCGTAAGCGCGCCGCTCGTAGGCCTTTACCAGCGCTCCAAAGGCGTTTCGGTCACCCTCGCAAGCTCTGAGCAACACCTCGGCGTCATCAGACGTCGGCGTATCCATCGTTCCGTTTGTAGAATACACCCGATGCGGCCGTTTATTCACCGACACCCCGTTCACCCTCGGCCAACATGGCCCCTTCCCAGGAAAACGGTAGCGGAAATCCCGCGCAAAAACAAGCCGTTCTTCTTCAGGCCCGGGAGAACCGCTGGCACCGCTCTGGCAGCGCTGGCGCCGCGGATATGCCTATTGCCCGGGCGGAGCAAACACGGTCATGCCGGGGGGTGCCGGGAAGTCGATGGGCTCAACGGGGATGCCTTCCCATTCCGCCTGCCACCCTTCGATGTTCTGGAGGCCCAGTTGATTGATCGGGCTGCGCGTAAGGATGCGCACGGTCTGGTTTTCGTGATCGAAGCGCAGGTCCATATAGGCCACTTTGCGGTCGGTCCGAAACACAAAGTCCGCGAAGTCAAGGCGCACAAAACTGCCGTCGACCATAGTCATGCGCTCGACCCGGCCCGCATTGTCCAACCGCCGCACGAGGATGCGTGCATTGCTTTCCATGAGCAGCGGCTCGTCGGGGTCGTCGCAATCCGGTCCGAACCATAGATTGCGGGGAAAACTTGTGAAGTTTTGAATGCCAAACAGCGCAAGCTGTTGCCAGTCGTCTTCACGCCAGACCATGTGGGCGTCGCAATGGCCGACAAAATCCTCGGTGTTGATCGAGACCTTCGGGCCGGTGTGGCGAATCCAGTAGGAATCGTGAAAGCGGCGATCCTCGGGCAGCATGGCGGCGAGCGGGTCGGGAATGGGCTCTTCCGCCCGCGCATAGCGTTGCAGGAACCGCTCGTCCCATTGGCGGTCCCAGCGCATCAGCTCGGTGCGCCAGAACAGCGGGCACTCCTCATTGCGCACGGGGTCGGCCGCAAGGTCGTAGATCGCGCTGTTGGTCAGCCGCATGGCTTCCGTCAATGCCGCATACGGACGCTCCTGCCGGTCCACCGCCCCGAAGTTGCAGTCCTCGTCATACCGGTCCCAATCGCCGTCGACCGGATCGTCGCGATAGGTGTACCAGCTTGTTGCGACAAAGAAGGGCATGGAGGCCACCGCGGCGATGTATGACATGTAGCCGATGCCGCGATCGAGCTGCGTCGGCACGGACGGCGGCGCGCCGATCGTGTTGGGGTGCAGCGTGTCTTCTCCGCGATACGAGAACTCGCTGATCATGAGTGGCACGCCCGAGACCGAATGGATATATGGCAAGATCGTAAACATCGGGGTCAGCAGCCGGTCGGGCAGGATGCTGTACAGGTTCATGCTGAGAATGTCGCAATACCTGCCCATGGCCTCGAGCACGCCGGGCGAGGGTGGCACACCGCTGATCATCCGCACTCCAAAATTCAGATGCTGCGGCGCGTACTTGTTGGCCGCGGCCGCGACCGTCGAGAATGCTTTCTCTGCCACGGCCGTTTCCCACGCGTGCGCCAAGTCGGGCACGTCGGGCGGTGTGCCCTCGAGCTCGAGCAAGTCCTCTATCTCAGTTACATTGTGGGCAGCCCAATCCTCCGCGAGTTGACCGGGCCGTTCGGCATAATACGCGCGCGCCACCTCGACAAATGCCTTGCGGAAGGGCGCATCCGGCTCCGTAAGCAAGACCCCGTCGTACCACCCTTCGAGCAGCGGCTCGTTATCAATCCAGAAGCCTATGAAATAGGGATCGCCCGCGATGTCTTCCAGCAATTCTTGTGCGTGGGCATCGCAAATGGCCGGCCACTCGGGGTCGAATACATCATAAAACCGCACCCAGGGCGGAAACCCGGCCTTCGACGGCAGCGGAAGAGGCGGCGCTTTTCGCAGGAATGACCCACGAACCAAGTAGGGAATGCCCGCATCCGCGGTGGCTGGCCGCCGGCTGCCGGTTCTCGAGGCATTGAACCCCCATGCCTTCAGCCGATGGGCTGAGTCTCCCGACACCCCACGCATCGACAGAAGGAAATGGGCGTTGCCCTCGGGCGTAACCAGCCACCACCGTCCGCCAATCTGCTCCGTGTGAAAAAAGCCCGTTTTTGTGCCCTGAATGCCGGTGTATCCGCCAAACTGATCGAGATCGTCCCGCACCGGTTCGTCATAGGGGAGGTCGGGCCAAATCACAACCGGCGCGGCGCCCGGAGGATTCGGCGGCCCGGCCTCGTCAGCCCCGAACGCACCACCTGCCAGCAGTCCGCAGCACAAGCACGCCGCCAGCCTAAATCGCCAAATCTTTGCACCATCTTGTTCGCCAAACATATGCACGCCCCTGATCCCGTAAGTAATTCCCAATGCGCCAAACCCGCTGCATGTGTGACCAATGGTCAACCGAAGGGCAGTCTACTCACCGAAGGGGCCGTGCTTCAAGGGTCGGCTCTTGCGACCCATCGGATAACCACCGGCAAAGGCACGGGAAACGCCCCATGCGCTTGCGCCCCGCTCATCGGGCCGCGGTATCGTGCAGAGGAGTGCGGGCGGTACGTGTGGCGCGATTGCGGCCACACGCCAGGAGGGGTAGCGTTTTGGAAGTGCGGTGGTTTGCTGCCGTTTCTTCGCGGGGCCTTTCGCGCCCATCTAATCTTTGTCGTGCGCTATCCACCGCCCGGCAAGCAGGGCGAAAGCATAGCCCGGACATTTTTAACGATCCTAGC
>SLSB01000052.1 GCA_007130675.1 Candidatus Hydrogenedentota bacterium
GAAGGAGAACGCGAGCGATGGCAGAACAAGACATTGGGCTGATTGGTCTGGCCGTAATGGGCGAAAACCTTGTCTTAAACATGGAAAGCAAGGGCTTCGGCGTGGCGGTGTACAACCGCACGGTCGAAAAAGTGGACAAATTCATGGCGGGGCGGGCCAACGGCAAGAATATCGTCGGCTGCCGCAGCATCGAGGAGCTGGTGCAGAACCTCAAGAAGCCCCGCCGCGTCATGCTGCTGGTGAAAGCCGGCGCCGCGGTCGATGCGTTCATCGACCAGCTTATCCCCCATCTCGAGAAGGGCGACATCATCATCGACGGCGGCAACAGCCATTTCCCCGACTCGATCCGCCGGACGGAATACGTCGAGAGCAAAGGTTTGCTCTTCATCGGCACCGGCGTATCGGGCGGCGAAGAAGGAGCGCTCAAAGGCCCGTCGATGATGCCCGGCGGCTCCCCTGATGCCTGGCCCCACGTCAAAGAGATTTTCCAGACCATCTGCGCGCATACCGAGTCGGGCGAGCCATGCTGCGACTGGGTGGGCGAAGACGGCGCGGGCCATTTCGTCAAGATGGTGCACAATGGCATCGAGTACGGCGACATGCAGATGATCTGCGAGACCTACCAGCTCATGAAGGAAGGTCTCGGCATGAGCAACGAGGAAATGCACGACGTGTTCACCGAATGGAATGAAGGGGAACTCGATTCGTACCTCATCGAGATCACCCGCGACATTCTCGGTTACAAAGACGCGGACGGCAACGCGGTGCTCGACCTGATTCTCGACACCGCCGGCCAGAAGGGCACGGGCAAATGGACGGCGATCGCCGCGCTTGACGAAGGCCAGCCGCTCACCCTTATCGGCGAGGCCGTGTTCGCGCGGTGTCTGTCGTCACTCAAAGACGAGCGGACCGAGGCCGCCAAGCATCTCAAAGGTCAGACCCAGCCTTTCTCGGGCGACAAAAAGGCCTTCATCGACGACCTGCGCAAGGCCCTCTACGCCTCGAAGATCATCTCGTACGCGCAAGGCTACCAGTTGATGCGGTCCGCCGCGAAAACTCACGGCTGGCACCTCAATTATGGCGGCATTGCGCTGATGTGGCGCGGCGGATGCATCATCCGCTCGGTGTTCCTGGGCAAGATCAAGGAAGCCTTCGACAACAACCCGGACTTGGTCAATCTGCTGTTTGACCCGTTCTTCGAGGGCGCGGTGACTTCGGCGCAGCCTTCGTGGCGCAACGTGGTCACCCAAGCGGTCAACATGGGCATTCCGGTGCCCGCGCTCAGCACGGCCCTGGCGTTCTTCGACGGCTACCGCCACGAGCGGCTGCCCGCCAACCTGCTCCAGGCCCAGCGCGACTACTTCGGCGCCCACACCTATGAGCGTGTCGACAAGCCGCGCGGCGAATACTTCCACACCAATTGGACCGGCCGCGGCGGCGATACGGCCGCGTCGACCTACAACGCGTAGATTACACAACGGAAGCACACCGGCCGGAGGAACCCATCGAGGCGCCTCCGGCCGGTTTTTTGTGGGGCGGGGGGCGCGTAAGGCCTATTAGGACTTATAGGACTTATGGGACTTATGGGACGCATAGGATTTGTGCCTGCTCCGCGGGGCAGGACGACCGCCGAGGGCGGCGGTCGTGCAAGAGATGCAGGCGAGACGCCTGCGCTACACAAAGACTCAGGCGAGACGGCTGCGTTGCACGAACACGCAGGCGAGACGCTTGGGCACGGTCAACATGCACACGAGACGGCTGCGCTGCCATCCAGCCAAGGGTGGCTGTGCGTTTTCCTGAAGCGGATTATTCGATGTCGGCCGGGTCCCAGATGGTGGCGCCGATGTAGCGCTCGGGGCCGGTCTCCTGTTCGTTGATGTAGTAGGTGGTGACCACTTTTCCGTCGGCCCGTTGCACGCTTCGGCAATAGCCGATGTCGCGGTCGTTGCCGTCGTCGCGGAGGACAATTTCGTCGGTCCACGTTTGGCCGCCGTCGCTGCTGAGCCGTGCGCAGATGCGGTAGGGGGCGCGGCGCACGGCGTAGGTCAGGCAGAGGCGGCCGTCCTCGAGTATCATAAGGGCGGGCGGATTTCCTACCCCGGCATCGGGCACGGGGTCGCTGAGGTGTTCCCAGCTTTCGCCGTTGTTTCGCGATATGAACGCGGAAATCCAGCGCCGATCGCCTTCGCGACTCCGAATGGTGGTGAGCAGGGTATCTTCGTCGAGACGGACGGTCGCGGGCATGATGGCGAATCCCTCGGGCTCGCCCATGATCCACGACACAAACTCCCAGGTCCGGCCGCCGTCGGTGGTCCGCATGCAGAACGGCCGGCCTTCGCGTCCGTTCGATTTGCCCGCCGTCATAAACAGCATCGCCTCATGTTGGCCGTCGACTACGTAATCCGTGCGGGCTGCGATGCCGTTCGTGCCAACGTCGGGCAGGAGGAACGGCCCTTCCCAATTATGCCCGCGGTCGTACGAGTAGTAGAACCGCGAGGGCGTGCTTCCATGCACACACGACATGCGGACGGTCAGGGCGAAATCCGGGTGCGTAAAATCAATGCCGCCGGGACATTCTCTCAGCTCGGGGATAGGTTGTCCGGGGGTCTCGACGCCATGCAGGGAAGCGCCGCGGGGAATGAGCTGCCCTTTCTCGGCAGGATGCTCGAGCGACCAGGTCTCGCCGCCGTCGAGGCTGCGCGCAAACCAGTGTTCTTCGGGCAAATCGCGGTTAATGTGGTGGCGATCGCCGAGATCCTCGTAATAGC
>SLSB01000364.1 GCA_007130675.1 Candidatus Hydrogenedentota bacterium
CGGGCATGCACACTCTTGACAGGCCCCAGGAACCACAGCAACAGGTCGATCTGATGGATGCCCTGGTTCATCAGGCAGCCGCCGCCGTCGAGCCGCCGCGTGCCGCGCCACGATCCGCTCTCGTAGTACTCATCCGAGCGGTACCATTTGATGTACGCGTCGCCGAGCACAAGGCGCCCGAAGCGGTTGGCATCGACAGCCTTCTTGACAAGCTGCGAACCGTCGGCGAAACGGTTCTGGAAGATACACCCGAGTTGCACCCCGGCTTCGTCGACCGCATCGAGCAGAATATCAATGCGCTCCGTATTGACCTCGAGAGGCTTCTCGGACATGATGTGCTTGCCTGCCTGCGTGCAGTCCACGCCGATTTCGGCCCGCAGCCCGCTGGGCACGCACAGGTTGACCACCTGAATGTCGTCGCGCTGCAGCAACTCCTTGTAGTTGCTGTACGGCGTGGCGCCGAACTTTTCGGCCAGCGACCGCGCGCTTTCTTCCACCACATCCGATACCGCCACCAGGCGGGCGCCGTCTACCTCTTGAATGGCTTGCGCATGCAAAGGCGCGATATTGCCGCACCCGATGATGCCATATCCAACTTCCGACATAGCCTCCGCTCCCATGTTGCAGTTCGACCTCGACCCACGGCCCGACTCACTCTTGCGCCGACTCCATGGTAACTAACTGATTGGAAACGGCCTTGATCATACCGCATCCCTAATGTTCCGCCGAGAGCACCCCAGCCAGGAGGCGCCGCTTACCGACGTAAACCTATCATAACAAATGACGGCACGAGGATGCGACCCATCGAAGACGTGTGGAAGCGATCGGTAGCGCAGGCGTCTCGCCTGCATCTTCTGGGTGTTGCATGATCCGCGCTCTCGTATAATCACGGATTGGCATGCCGCGAGCGTTTCCACGGTCTATGAAATGCCCGTTGTGGGAACCCACCCGCCTGGAGGAAGAGCGAAAACTGCGCGCCGATGCGAATTTTTGCTCGCGCGATGCGGTCTGTGGCGAAGATTGCAAAATGGCTAAGACATTACAAATAGTTGTCTTATGAAAATTAGCTTGTTTACCGGGCCTGGGGGTTGCAAAAAAGGGAAATTTTGATATAGTAGAAATCGGTTTCGGGTTTGGGAACGCAGTCAGACATGCGGGGAGGGCAGTCTTGGCATCCTTTCGTACCCCACAGACAAGGAAAGCAGAATAGTGTATGTTCTGTGTTACACATCAAACGAATAACCATACAAGACGAAAGGAGTGATTGGCTATGCGAAACAGGGGTTTCACTCTAATCGAGTTGCTGGTTGTGATCGCGATTATTGGCATTTTAGCAGCGATCCTGCTTCCAGCTCTTGCGCGCGCACGCGAGGCGGCCCGCCGCGCGGCCTGCGCAAACAATCTCAAGCAGTACGGGCTGGTCCTGAAGATGTACGCCAACGAATCTCAAGGCGAGAAGTACCCGACCGGCAAATTCTGGCCTTGCCGGCCGACGCAGGTCAACCATGCGGCAGGGACGGTCGGGTGGAACGGGGGCGACTGGGTCCTCGAACACTCGATGGTCTACCCCGAATACATGACCGATCCGGCGATTTCTCTGTGCCCATCGGCCACCACAGGCACGGACGTTACTGAAGTGTATAACCGCATCCGGCAATATGACCCGTACCTGACCGAAGTGCATGAAGGTGAGCGCGTCATCCCGGTGGATGACCCATTTCGTTTCTACACGTGCGCGGTTGACAGCAGCGGCACCAGCTACCTGTATCTGCCGTGGGTGTTCAACGAGTGGTGGCTCGATCACCAGACCGAGCTGCTCCTTCAGGCCGGTGGCCCTGAAGCTGGACCGTACATCGACATAATGATGACACAGATGGACTACGGGATGGACATCATTACAATGCTGACTGCGGCAGCGGATGCCCTTGGTAATGCCAGCAGGTGTGATGCGGACATTACCGAAGACCTGCCGAGCTTCGGTGACACAACATTCTACCGGCTGCGCGAGGGTATCGAGCGATTCATGATCACCGATATCAACAACCCGGCCGCCGGGGCTCAGGCACAGAGCGAGATCCCGGTGATGGCTGACTGGGTCAGCATCGAACTCGGTCAGGAGTTCAACCACCAGCCGGGCGGTTCGAACGTGCTGTGGATGGACGGGCACGTGACCTTCGAGCGTTATCCGGGCAGATGGCCGGTAAGCACGGTTATGGCGGTTCTGCAGGGCGTGTAAGTAAGCTTGCGGCGTCTGACTGACCTTGTCGCTTGGGCGGCAAACGGTATCATCCCGTTTGCCGCCCTTGTTCGTATGCGAATGCCTCTTGTAGGACCGCCGCCCCCGGCGGTCTCCGGGGGAGCGCAGGCGTCTCGCCTGCATCTTTGATCTTGTGGTCCCAGGATAGCCTATAGGACGCATAGGACTGATGGGACCGATAGGATTCAGCGCGGCATAGCCGCAAAACCAGCGGGGTAGCGCAGGCGTCTCGCCTGCATTCGGGCGTTGTTTTTGTCCAATGATGCAGGCAAGACGCCTGCGCTACTTGGAACGTCCTTTCGGGGCCGCCAAGGCTTCAAGATGCACCCGCCTTCACAGACCTAGCCCTTCTGGGCCGGGAAAACCCGTCACCGTCTCGACCAAATGGCAGACATGCTCGAACGGGGTGCGGAGGAGGAGGCCCGGAGTTCGGGCAGCCCCGGAAGGGGCGACCCGAGCATAGCCCGGGGCAAGGAACGCGCTCGCGCGTGACGCCGCCCCGGGATC
>SLSB01000283.1 GCA_007130675.1 Candidatus Hydrogenedentota bacterium
ACGCGCCGCACCGGGTGGTCATCGACGCCGAGACCGAGGGGGACTGCGTGCTGGTGTTGGCGGATGCCTTTTTCCCCGGCTGGAAAGCCCGCGTGAACGGGGCCGAAGTGCCGATCTTTCCCGCGTATTTCGCGTTTCGGGGTGTGGTGCTTCCCGAGGGCGTTCACACCGTCGAATTTACCTACGAACCTGTAGCTTTCCGCTGGGGCTTGCGCATATCGGCCCTCGCCTTGGTCCTGGGCGCAATGGCAGCGGTGTGGTGTATTTGGCGGGATGTACACTTACGACGCAGCGGACACAGTGCGAAAGCCGATTGACCTGACCACGCAGGGCGGCAAAATTTTCCCATTTTTCTTGCAGCTCAAGGCATTCCATGATACACTACCCATTAGTTTATTGACATATAGCTAAGATGCGATAATATCTTGGGCTTTATGGATATATGGTCCGTGCATACGGGGTTGCGCGAGAGTGTAACTTGCCCCGAGGAGGAGCCGTGGCCGACAACCTTCCTCATAACCCGGACAAGGGGGACGCTGACACGTCTCAAGACACTCCGAAACCTTCTGGTCCGCTACCTGAAGGGGGGGCGAAGTCTGACTCGGAGGCTTTGGGTCAGTCGGAGCTTGATGCTCTGATTTCGAGTCTGAAAAGCGGCGAAACGGGCCAAGAACCCGTTATCGAGGCCTCAGTTCCCGCCGAGCCAGCCCAATTGCCGTCTGACATGCTCGACGAATCGGATATGGATGCCCTCATCGCCTCGATCATGAATGATCAGGATGCCGACGCGATTGAAGTGCCTGAAGATGCCATCAAGCAGACCGCAGAAACACGGTCGGCCGGACTTGGTGCAGAACCTTCTGGAGACAAGACTGCGGGACCGCCGCAACTGATTGAACAGGAGGAACTTGATGCACTGATTGAAGAGGCGCGGGCACGCTTCGCGTCGGAAGATGCGGCTGCCGGCGCCGAAGGCCGGATCTCGGAGGATCTGTCGCGGGCGCTTGACGAGGAAAGCGCACTGCAGGGGGGTTCCGGCGCAGAGGACATTGTTTCGCGCCGCAATCCAGAGGAGATGGCAGCCTCGGCCTTGCTCACGCAAGAAGAACTCGACGAGTTGTTTGCGAGCCAGGAAGGCACTCAGGAGCCTGAGCAGCCCGAATCTTCCTCGACGACAGACGCGCCCGAGGATGCGCCGCCGCCCGCGGAACAAGCTGCCGCGCCAGAGGCCGCCTCGCCGCTGCTTTCCCAGGACGACTTGGATTCTCTTCTTGCCGAGATGGACGCTTCGCCAGAGACCGGGGAGCGTGAAACGGCGACTGCGGGCGCGGCTGAGGCAAACGCGAACATGGCCCTCGGTCAGAGTGAAATGGACGCTCTGATCAGGCAGATGACGGGCGACGTGCCCGAAGAGAGCCAAGAGACTTCTGACGAGGAAGTCACAGACCAGGCCGATATGGACACCCTGCTCGCGCAGGTGGATAAGACGCTGGCGGAAGACGATGACGCTCTCAGCGACAAAGTCGGTGAAGAGCTGAAATCGCAGGTGATTCGACAGGATGCCGAAGACCCTGCCCCAGGGGATGTTGCCCCGCCGCGAGATGACGCCGCGGAGGGTGTCGAGTCGCTCACCGATGAAGAGCTCGACAGTGTACTGGCGGGCGAGGACGGCGAGGAGCCTCTTGACGCCCAGACCCTCGATACGGTGCTTCCAGAGTCCGAAGCGGAGACGGCGGATATGGATGCCGTACTCAGTGGTTCCGGCGAGGAGAGCCCCGAGGCTGCCGAGGTTGGTGACGATGAGCGCGAGCGAAGCGCAGCCAAGGCGCGCCGGCCTGAGCCGGACCCCGATGCGTTAGCAGCGGCCGTGCCCGAGGAAAGCAATACGGCGCCGGGGGTGGGTTCCGAGAACCTGGCGGCCGCGGGAACGGTTCAAGAAGGGCGCACCGATACGGACGAAGCCGCGCAGGAAGCTATAGATGCACTTATCAACAAACCGCGGACGGCTCCCGCACAAGAAGACGTTGAGGCGGTCGAAGCAACTCCCCGGCCGCCAGCGCCCGAGCCCGCTGTCGAAGAAGAGATCGAATCGCCGGCGCCTGTCAAACGCCGCCGGACACGGCGGTTCTCGCGGCCGCGGCTTCCCCGGGTGCCGTTGGCCAAATTGGGTTCTTCGTTGGCAGCCGGCCTGGTTTTCGGTTTGGCATGTTACTTCTTCTTGTCGAACTACGAAACCCGGCGGCCTGGTCTCGCTGTTCCCGATGTAACGAAGACGCAGGATCTCGAGCGCCTGGTCGAGCGCGCACGAACGCTTATGGCCGCGGAGGATTTCGAGTCGGCATGGCATCTGCTCGAGGGGCCGGTCCGCCAGGCGCCGCCCAGTCCACTACGGACCGAAGCCGAACTGTTGCGCATCGAGGCGGCCTACCGATCGCTTCCGCCGCGCCCCCCGCAATTCGACGTCGAATTGGTGAACAGCTATATCGATAACTTCTTGTTGCACGGGGATTCGCATTCCGATGCGCCCAAAGTGCTCGAGTGGAAAGCCGATCTGTATGAGCGGGCGGGCATTCCGCATGCGGCCTATGACATATACGCGCAGATTCTGCGACGTTATGGAGATGCATCGGCGCCGTCTGCGCTGTTTCAGGCGGGCCGGCTGGCATTCGAAACCGAGCGGTACCACGATGCTGCGCAGCACCTCGAGCGCCTGGTGACCGCGCATGCCGGGTCGCCTCACGCACCCGAGGGCAGGCTTCTTCT
>SLSB01000518.1 GCA_007130675.1 Candidatus Hydrogenedentota bacterium
GAGCAATTCATCAATGCCCCACAGCAAGAGTTCGCCGAATGCCGGGGCATACAGGTGCGTGTGGATGTCCGTCAGCGGCGTGCGCTCGACGGTGTCTCGCACCGCTGTGCGCATCGCATCGACAGTCTCGCGGGTAAATGTGGTGTCCAAAGCAGTCATCGCGAAGCATTCTCCTTCCTGGTCAATTTGGGGGCGTTTCTCATCTCGAAACGCAATAGGTCCTATACGTCCCATAGGTCCCATCTCGAATCACGCGCTATCCCAGGATCCACGGGGCGCGGCGGTCGCGGTCGAGGTAGCTGTTGGCCTCGTCATCGCCCGGGAAGGTTTCGGTGACCGGGTCCCAGGTGAGTTCACGCCTCACCCACCGGGCGATATTGCCGAGGTGGCAGACCGTGGTCGAACGGTGCCCGATCTCGATGTCCGCATTGGGCCGCTCGCGCGTGCGGATGCAATGTATCCAGTTTGCGATATGCGCGTTGGTGTCGCCTTCATAGGGGATGGGCTCGAGTTCGGGTAGATCCGCATCGAGATTGTCCGGTTGTATGGCATACCGGCCGCGGTCGATCTTGATTTCGCCCTCTTCGCCCTCGAACCAGCCCCCGCCCGGCGCGCCTTGGCCGTCCAGCTTCAGCAGCGTGCCGTTGGCGTAACGCATAGTGATGGGATAGCGCGGCCCGAGGTGGACGCCGTTGCACTCGGGTTCCTCATCGAGCAACGGCCAGATCTCGACCGGCCCCGAGTCGTCCATCCCGAGTGCCCACTGGATTTGATCGAGCCCATGGGTGCCCCAGCCGGTCATCTCGCCGCCGGAATACGGCCGGAACGAAATCCAGCCCCACTCGTGACCGAGTTGCCCGCCGCGGGGCACATAGAGCTTTTCGTTATAGCCGCGGTACTCGGTCGGACCGCACCACATATCCCAATCGATGTGGTCGGGGGGTTCCTCTTCGGGCAGGGTGCATTCCCACGGGCTCGGGAAGTTCCCGGCATGTACCGTGTGAACCCGGCCGATGCGGCCCGCCCGCACCAGCGCGCATCCGATGCGGTTTTCGCGCATCGAACGCTGCTGGCTTCCTACCTGGCACACGCGCCCATGCGCGCGCGCCGCATCGGTCATCAAGCGGCCTTCGCGAATGGTCAGTGTCATGGGTTTTTCGATAAAGACATCCTTGCCCGCCTCCATGGCGTGAATCGAGTGCAGCGCGTGCCAATGGTCGGGCGACGAGATGATGACCGCGTCCAATTCCTCGAGCTCGAGCATCTCGCGGTAGTCCTGGAACAGTTTGTCCTCGGTAATGCCGTAATGTCTGCCCAGCCGCCCCTTGGCCCAGTCCTCGAGGCGCTGCCTGTTGACGTCGGCCAGCGCAACCACATGAACATCGTCGGGAATACCCAGAAGCTGCCCGGCGCGGCGGCCTGCGCCGATATAGCCGACGTTGATCCGGTTGTTGGCCCCGAAGGCCCGCCTGGGCACGAAGCACGGCGCGGCAATGGTTGCCGCGGCGGCGGCGGCAAGAAACTCTCTGCGGGTGGTCTGACGATGCGCTGTCATGTATACACTCCTTATTTCGATGCGAAGTGGAAATGCCGTTACACCAGACCGCACAGTTCGCGGTCGAAAACGTGTCGTGTCCGTCCATTTTAGGCGATCGGGCCGCGTTGTGCCAAATCGAGAGAAATCAAAGGGAACGTTTCCGTTTCTGCCGTCCAATTCTCTACAATGCGCAGTAGACTTGCGTGAAAACGCGATGAGGAGAGTCACATGCCGCTCACGTACCGCGAGAACTACCTGCGAAACGCTTCGTTTCAATGTCCCGAATACACCCCCATGCAGATCCACATCTCGGATGCGTCATGGGACCAGTGCCGCGACGAACTCGAGGACGTGGTGACGCGCCATCCCCGCATCTGGCCCGATTTCGAGAAAGGCACGCGCGACTGGGCGGCATTCGACTTCGGCGCGGCGTATACCGCAGGCAAGCCGTTCGAGGATATGTGGGGCTGTGTCTGGCTGACCGACACCAACGGCATCGAGGGCGTGGTGGTAAAGCATCCGCTCGAGTCCTGGGATGCGTTTGACACGTGGCAGGCGCCCGACCCCATGACTACCGCCGACCGCGGCCCGATGGATTGGGAACAGGAGCGGCGGAATGTCGCAGCGGCGAAAGCAAAGGGTGAGTTGACTTGGGGCGGGCTTCCTCACGGTTTTCACTTCATGCGGCTGACCTATCTGCGCGGTTTTGACAACATGATGATCGATATGGCGATGGAAGAGCCCCGGTTGTGGGAGCTCATCGACGTCTTGTACCACCATAATCGCGTGCTGATCGAGCAGTATCTCGCCATGGACGTCGATTGCATCGCCATCGGCGAGGACTTGGGCACCCAGACATCTTCGATCATCGGGCCCGCCATGTTTAACAAATATTGCACCCCCACCTACGAAAAACTCATCAAACCCTGCCGCGAAAAAGGCTGCCATGTGATGCTCCACAGCGATGGCTACATCATGGACCTGCTCGATGAACTGATCTTCGCGGGCGTCTCCATCATCAATCCGCAGGACTTGTGCAACGGCATCGACAACCTGCGCAGGGAACTCAAAGACCGCCTGTGCATTCGTCTCGACGTGGACCGGCAGCGCATCGTGCCCTTTGGCACGCGGCAGGAAATCCGCGAGTTGATCGAAGAGGAGGTGCGTTTGTTAGGATCGCCAAAAGGCGGGCTGGAATTGATCGCCGGCATTTATCCGCCCACACC
>SLSB01000623.1 GCA_007130675.1 Candidatus Hydrogenedentota bacterium
CTGCGCCGCCATCGCGCAGGAAGGCGAGCCGATCTCGATCGGGTCGCGGCTCGAACTGATGGTCGATGATTATCTCGTCGAACGCCTCGAAGGCGGGGCCGCATTCCGCATGCACCGACCCGTTCCCGGCGAGATTGCGCTGGTTCACGACGAACCCTGGGAAGGCAGCGGCACGGGCTACCACACAGTATTCAAGGACGGCCACCTCTACCGCATGTACTACAAGGCATGGCACCTTGACCCGCAGCCCGACGGCCTCAATCTTCCGCACGACACATTCGCGGCGTATGCACACAGCACCGACGGCATCCACTGGGTCAAGCCCAGAGTCGGACTGTTCGAGTACGAGGGCTCGAAAGACAACAACATCGTGTGGATGGGCAAAGGCGCCCACGATTTTACGCCATTTTTCGACACGCGGGCCGATTGTCCGCCCGATGAGCTGTATAAGGCCGTGGGCTGGGGCCCCAACCCCTCGGGGCTCTATGGTTTCAAGTCGGCCGACGGCATTCATTGGTCGTTCATCCAGGAAGCGCCGATCATGACGGGTTATGCCTTTGACACGCAAAATCTTGTGTTCTGGGACACGGTTCGCGGCGAATACCGCGCCTATGTGCGCGATTTCAGCCAGGAAGGCTACCGGGGGAACCGGGGTATCCGCACGGCCACGTCGCAGGATTTCCTCAACTGGACCGATGCCCAGTGGCTCGAATACGCGGATTCGCCCGAGGAGCAGCTCTACACCAACCAGATCAAACCCTACTACCGCGCGCCGCACATCTTCGTAGGATTCCCCACGCGCTACATCGAGCGGGGCTGGTCGCCCTCGATGGAGGCCCTGCCCAACCTCGAGCACCGCAGGCTGCGTTCTCAATCGCAGGACCGCTACGGCATGGGCCTGACCGAAAACCTGCTCATGACCAGCCGCGACGGGGTGCTCTTCAACCGCTGGAACGAAGCGTTCCTGCCACCGGGCATCGAACGCGCCGATAACTGGGCTTACGGCGATCACTACCTCGCGTGGCACGTCGTCGAGACCCGCTCCAGCATGCCGGGCGCCCCCAATGAACTCTCGCTCTACGCGACCGAAAGCTACTGGACCGGGAACGCGAGCATCCTGCGCCGCTATACCCTGCGCATCGACGGGTTCGTATCCATTGAAGCCCCATTCAACGGCGGCGAAGTGCTCACCAAGCCCCTGGTCTTCGATGGCGGCGAACTCGTGCTCAATTTCGCCACGTCGGCCGCGGGCAGCATCCGCATCGAGATCCAGTCCCCCGATGGCGAACCTATCGATGGATTCGCGCTCGAGGATTGCCACGAAATCTTCGGCGACGCGATCGCGCGGCCCGTCGTCTGGAAAGACGCCTCTGTCGCCGCGCTCGCGGGCCGGCCCGTGCGGCTCCGGTTCGCCATGCGCGACGCCAGCCTGTACGCATTCCAGTTTCGTGAGAGCGGGGAGTAAGCTGACCGGTCAGACACGTCGGACCGATCGGACTGATCCGACCGATGACGACTCAGCGGCAATTGTGAGCATCTCCTGAAGTGCCGAAGGCACGATAGAACGTAGCCCCGGGTGGCAACCCGGGGAACAGGAATCCCCAATAGGAATGAGTCCCGTCAAGGGACGGCAGAATGCTTACCCCGCGACTCCGGCGGCATTGCTTCGGTTGCAGCGGCGCGGCATGCCCGGTATTCTTTCCTGATACCGTGCCGCACGTCACGGCATGCCCGGAAGATACGGGCCTAGTGGAACGACTGCGGTCAGTTAGCGTGTGGAGATTCCATGAATGTGTATTCTATTGGTCTGAAAGTGAACGGCCGGCCTTGCCTGGTGATTGGCGGGGGGCGGATTGCTCTGCCCAAAGCCCGGCACCTGGCGGAGTGCGGGGCCCGGGTCACGGTCGTGAGCCCCCGGTTCGAGGAGGGGTTTCAGGACCTGAACGTCACGTGCGTAATGCGCGAGTTCGAGGAAAGTGATCTCGATGGTATGTTTCTGGCCATTGCGGCGACCGACGACCCCGCGGTGAACCGCAGGGCGGGCGAAGTGTGCCGCCACCGTGGCGTCTTATGCAACGTAGTCGACGACCCCGAGGCGTGCGACTTCTTTCTCAACGCGGCAGTGCGGCGCGGAGAGTTTCAGATCGCTGTTTCAACCGGCGGCACTTCGCCTGCGTTGGCGAAACGGGTGCGTCGGGAACTCGAGGAGCGGTTTCCCGAGGATTACGGCGAGTATGTGGCGTTTCTGGGGCGTATCCGCGAGGAATTGCGCGCCCGCAACGTCGCCTCCGCTTTGCGTAGCCGGGTCGCGGCGGCGTTGGCGTCCGAGGAGGCGTATCATTGGTTTCGAACACTCCGCGATGATTCGGAACGCTTGGCCTGGTTCGAGGAACTGCTCGCGCAGAACACGCCGGAGGCGCCTTTATGAAGTATATGACGCTTATTGTGTTGTCCGCGGGTGCGCTGGCCTATCTCGGGGCCGCGGCCGCGGCCGTGTTGTTTCTTGCGCGCGAAAAAGCGCCGCTTGCCGGTCTGGCGCGGCGTCTCGCGTTGGCGGGCGGGTGTCTGTTCCTGCTGGTATTCGTATTGCGCTGGGCTACGTGGGGCGCGTTGCCCATGACCACGCCCGCGGACGCGCTGGTCGTTTTTGTTGTGCTCGCGACCGCCGTGATGTTCGCGTCGGCGCGCGGCAAGACGCGGGCGGTATCGTCGTTTTACGTGCTTCCGATCAGTTTGCTGGCGGTCCTGTGCCTATTCGC
>SLSB01000085.1 GCA_007130675.1 Candidatus Hydrogenedentota bacterium
CCTACATCGCGCTTGGTTACAACACCTCGCGCGAACGGTCGGAGACCCTCGCCCGGGAGGGCTACGCCGGGTTCACCACCTACCACGAGTGGGGCGACGCCGTGAAACGTTCGAGCGTGCCCCGCCGCGCCCAGTTCAGCGATGTCGCCGAGACCGCCCGCGACGCCTGGGACGCGCGCGAGGCTGTCGCGGGTCCCCTGACCTATTATCCCGTGGCCGATACCGGGTGGGATTCGCGGCCCTGGCACGGCGAACGCGGGTTAGCCATTCTCGGGCGCAACCCCGAGCTGTTCGAACGCATTCTGCGCGATGTCAAAGACTGGACCAAAGAGCGCGAGCAGGACATCGTGATTCTTGGACCCATCAACGAGTGGGGCGAAGGCAGCTACATCGAACCCAACACCGAATTCGATTTCAAGATGTACGAGGCGATACGGCGCGTGTTCGCGGTCGACAATCCCTCCGAATGGCCCGTCAACATCGGTCCCGCGGACGTGGGGCTCGGCCCCTACGGATTCCCCGAGCGGGCCATGCGCCGGGCATGGGACTTCTCCGACGGCGCTCAGGGCTGGGCGAGCATGATGGGCATTTCGGATTTTGCAGTGCGCGACGGTATGCTGCGTTTCAAGACCACGACCGACGACCCCGCCATGCTGGCGCGGACGCTCGGGCTACAAGCCGCCGAATACCCGCGCATGGTGGTTACGATGCAGATTACCGGCGAGATCCCAAGCCGTATGGCGGGGCAGCTTTTCTGGTCGGAAACGGGCGCTGCCATTACCGAGGCCGCGAGCATGCATTTCCCGCTCGAGACGGACGGCGAAATGCACACCTATACCCTCGAACTGGGCAGACATCCGCGCTGGCGCGGCGAAATCACCTCGTTGCGCTTCGACCCCTGCGACGTGCCCAACGTCGAGGTCGCCATAGACGAAATCCGCCTCGAGGAGTAGGCGCGAAAGCGTCGACAGCCAGTTGCACACCTCCCTCGCGGCGTGGCCGCGAGGGCACCACCCGTCTGGCGTGGACGTGCGCTTTCGACCGGTCTCCATATTGTGCCGCGCTTTCAGCGCGGTGGCGATTTGGGGTCGTGTACCTGGGGCTGCGCCGCGCGTCCGCGCGCGGCTTACCCCAGGCTATTCTGTTTCCGCGCCTTCGTCGCTCGCGGGATGTCTGAACTGGACACGCCCGTGTCGCGCCGCTACTTCCGCATGAGGATGATCCGTTGCCGGGGGACGCGTGCGCGAGTCTCGATGCAGGTCTTGTAGTCGGGATACGCCGTTGCGGGGGCTTGGTTGTCGTGCAGCACGAATTCGTCCTCGAATTTGAGGACACTGCTCGCGGTCTCGAGCCGCGCGGTGTACGACGCTACGCCGGACTCGAAGGTCACGTTTTCGGGAAGGGCATGCACGGTGTAGGCGTCCGGCAAGGTAACGGTTCCCGTGGTGGTTTCGGTCGAGGCGTGGTCCCAGAACAGCCCCGATTCGCGCGATGGCCGCCCAACCTGATGCGCGCTGTAGAACACGGCGGGCAGGTTGAACATCATCAACGCGTCGCCCGCGGCGAAGGCGTATCCGGGGATGGTGCACCGCAGGGTGAGACGCGGTGGTTCCGTGAGGTCGGCCAGTTGAGACACCTCGTAGGATTCGAGCTGCGCGGCGGGGTGCAACTGCCCGGCAAGCTGTTCAAATGCGTTGCGAAGCTGCTGTTCGTCGAGGTCTTTGAGGTTGCGATACCGGGTCTGGTGGTTGCCGGTGCCGGTGAAGGTCACGGCGAGGGTGAGCGTGCCGTCTTCGGCCAACGCGGCCTCGAAATGGGTCGCGTCGCGTTCACGGGCAGGGTCAGGAGCTTGCGTGATCATGAGCTCGCCCGAGGCATTGCCGAACACGAGCGCGGGAACGCCCTGCAACTCGCCCGGCAGAATGTCGTAGGACAGCAGGTCGCTCGCGGCCGAGACAAAGCGCTCCTCTTGCACGATATAGACCGCCGACCGGTTGAACGCGCGCAGCGAGGGCACGTCCTCGGCAAAGGGTCCGGCGGCACGGCCGCGCACGAGGGCGAACCGGGCCTCGATGTCGGCCGCCTCGAGCATGTGCCAAAGCAGCACGTTCTTGTCGAGTTCGTTGGCCAGTCCGCGCTGCGCCGTATCGCCCGGCGGGTGGGGCGTCACGCGGAAACTCCAGTGGGCCACGGGCGCCGTGCGGATCCGGCGCGCCACGAAGCTGTGAATCGCCTCGGGGCCGCCGGTTTCGGCGAGTTCCTTCGCCCGTTGGACCACGGTATCCGGCAGCGGGGGCAATTCGGCGAGCACGTGCGCGTAGGCTTGACCGAGTGCGTCCCAGTCGGCTGCTTCTGCAAGGGTCAGCAGCGGGGCCACGTAGCCCGCGGGCGGCATCATGGGCTCGGAAGGCAGTGCGCGCTGGGGTTCAGCAAGCGACCACGCGAGCCGTACCCGGCCGTTCGAAACATCACGCGACGCGACTACGGAATCCTCCATGCGCAATGCGTGGTGCAACGTATCTTCCGCCCCTTCGGGCACAATCACGACGACTTCCTTGCGCAGTATGGGTTGTTCCTGGCGGAATGCGCTGCTCGAGTACACCGGCTCGAGTGGTCCGCCCCGTTGGCGCTCGACGGTGTACTGCACGTCGATCACGTTACCCGGCGCGGGTTCGCGGCATGCGAAGCGCAGCCGCGTCAGACGTTTGTATTCCGGCAGGCGCAAGTAGATGCTTTCGTGCTTGAGCGCCGCATCGC
>SLSB01000459.1 GCA_007130675.1 Candidatus Hydrogenedentota bacterium
CGATTTCGAGGGCAAGCGCACCGCATCAACGCTCCGCGGTTTCGACAAACCGTTGCTCAACGGCTACCGCATGCTCGCCCGGCTCGGCAATGAGCTGGTCGCAAGCCGTGTCGAAGCGTCGGAGACACCGGTGTCGGCGATCGCCGCGCGGGACGGTGATGGCAACCTCGCCGTTGTGGTTGCGCATTTTCGCAACAACCACCCGGATAACCTCGGGCCGGACGCGCCCATCGCGATCGAGCTGGATACAGGCTGGGCGGACGGTACTTCGGCCACTCTGCGCCATTGGCGCGTTGACGAGAACCACAGCAACGCCTACACCGTGTTTCGCGCGTTGGGCGCTCCGGACGAGCCATCGGAAGAGCAGATCGCACAGATCAAAGAACGCATGGGCCTCGAGGTGCTCGAGGAGCCCCGTTTGTTGCGCGTTGAGGGCCCCGTGCGGCTCGAATTCACGCTCCCCTGCAACGCGGTGTCGCTTATCGAACTCACCGCGCAAGAGGATGGACCGGAGGAGTGAAGTAGCAGCCAAGGGACAAATGTTTACGCATTCGCCCCGCGGGAAACCTGCCGCGAACGCGAAACAGAGCCCTTCGATTTCACAGGGAGCGCAAAGATTTGCCCCTTCTTCGGGTGTTCTTGTACGCTGAGAAAAGGCTGCGAGTCACAAGAAGACATCAACCATGCGCATCGCATTCAAATTTGTACTCACGATAATCGTCGTCTTAATCGTGCTTCGCGCGGTAGAAGGCGCGGTGACGGTTCGGCGGGAAACCCTTCGGCTCGAAGAAACCATCCAGCGTGACGCCCTGTTTCTGGGGAGAATACTGAGCACGTCCCTTCAGAACGCCTGGCAGGAAGACGGGCGCGAGCAAGCGATGGCCATGATAGACGCGTTCAACCTGGAAGAGCATCCGGTTCAGATTTCCTGGGTTCCCACAGAGGGTCCGGATGGGTTGGAAAGCAGGTTGGATGCCGAATCGCTCGCCAAACTGCGCCGCGATGAGATGGTTTCGCTGCGCGAGCGCCGCCCTCGAAGAGGCGAGGTGCAATACTTCTATATCCCGCTTGATGTGCCGGAGGCCGATGGTGCCATCCAATTGGCCGAGCTGTTGGAAGAACGGAGCCGGTACATCTGGCACGCCTGGGTTCGCGAAGTGTTCGCGGGCAGCGTAGTGGTGCTTGCAGGAGCGGGCGCCATGCTGGTGCTTGGGTTTGTTGTCATCGGGCGCCCCTTGAATCATCTTCGCGCGCGCATCAGGGCGATTGGCGATGGAGATTTGACTGAGCGCATCAGCCTCCGGGGACACGATGAGCTGACCACGCTGGCGGATGGGTTGAACGATATGTGCGCCAAACTGTCCGCTTCCCGAGAGCGTGAACTCGAGGAAACGGAAAAGCGGGTGCAGGCCATCGAACAAATGCGCCATATGGACCGCCTGACAACAATCGGCCGGCTGGCCTCGGGCGTTGCCCATGAACTCGGCACGCCGCTTAATGTTATCAGCGGCCGGGCCGGAATGATCATGGATGGCACGGTGCCGGCCGATAGCGGGCGTCTTCACGACGTAGCCGCCACAATTAGGGCGCAGGCCGAGCGCATGACGAGCATCATCCAACGGCTGCTGGATTTTGCGCGGCACAGGCCTCCCAGACGCGTCACGGCCAATGGCGTGGATATTGTTCGCCAGGCAGTCGAATTGGTGGATTGTCTGGGTTATAGCGCAACGGTCCACATCGAGACCGAGGCAGCTATCTCGACTCTGAACGCGGAAATGGACCCCATGCAAATGCAGCAGGTGATGACCAACCTCCTCGACAACGCGCTTCAGGCAATGCCGCGGGGAGGGGTTGTGCAGGTGCACATCCGCTCGGCGGCGAGCTGCCCTCCCGCCCGGGCCGATGCACACGAAGGGCGTTTTTTGCAGATTGCCGTCAAGGATGACGGAGTCGGCATCGACCGCGAGCATCTGGACAGCATCTTCGACCCCTTTTTCACCACCAAGGACGTGGGGCAGGGAACGGGCCTGGGCTTATCCATCACCTACGGCATCGTTCATGAGCATGGAGGATGGATCGACGTCGAGAGTGAAGCAGGCAAGGGCAGTTGTTTCACCGTGTACATTCCTCAGGAGACGCACGAATGCCTGGACGCATCCTGATTGTTGACGATGACCCATCCATGTGCGAGATGCTGCATGATGACTTGACCCACCGCGGGTACACGGTGCAGTGGAAGACCAATGCCAATGAAGCGTTCGAACACCTCATGACGGAGGCTTTCGACGCGGTTGTCACAGATTTGCGAATGCCCGGGCTCAATGGCATTGATTTTTGCCACCGTCTGGCAGAAAACCGGCCGGACGTGCCGGTGATTGTGATCACCGCCTTTGGCAGCCTCGACACCGCAATTCAAGCCATGCGCGCCGGAGCCTATGATTTCGTGACCAAACCCGTTGAACGCGACATGCTGGCTATCGTAATCGAGCGTGCGTTACAGCACCGCTCGCTCCAGGAACAGGTGCGTTTTCTGAAAGAGAACCGTGTGGCTTCCGCCAGATTCACCGAGTTCGTGGGCCAGAGCCCGGCGATGGAGCGTCTCTACGACCAAATCGCGCGCATTGCCGAGCAGCAGGTTCCGGTGCTCATCACGGGCGAGTCCGGCACCGGCAAAGAATTGGCCGCTCATGCTTTACATCGCCACAGCGCGAACCGAACGGGTCCCTTCATTCCGGTCAACTGTGCCGCTTTGCCTCCGATGTTGCTCGAGAGCGAATTGTTCGGGCACGTGCCCGGAGCGTTTACGGATGCCCGGACCGAGCGCCGGGGTTTGTTTTTGGCGGCGAACGGCGGGACGTTGTTTCTCGACGAAATCGGGGAAATGCCGCTCGAGCTGCAGCCCAAACTTCTGCGGGTGCTGGAAACCGGCGTGGTTCGCCCTCTTGGCGACAACCGTGAAATCGAGTGCGATGTGCGGATCATTGCCGCAACCAACCACGATTTGGAATCGGCTGTCGAAAAGGGCGAGTTCCGCGAGGATCTGTTTTTTCGGGTGAATGTTGTGCAGATCGACGTGCCTCCCTTACGCGCGCGGGGCGCGGATGTGCTGCTGCTGGCCCAGCATTTCATCGAGGAGATTGCGCAGCGTAACAACAAGCCGGTCAAGGGTCTTTCGCCGGGCGTGGCCAAGAAGCTGCTCGCCTATCGCTGGCCGGGCAATGTGCGTGAGTTAAAAAACGCCATGGAACGGGCAATGGCCATGACGCGGTTCGAGGAATTGACCGTCGAGGATTTGCCCGCGCGCATTCAGGACTACCGCCAGTCGCAGGTGGTGTTTGGCGGTGAGGCTCCCGATGAACTGCTGACGCTTGAAGATGTCCAACGGCAATACATTGCGTATGTATTAGAAACCGTTGGCGGAAACAAGAGTCTCGCGGCCCGCGTACTGGGATTGGGCCGCCGCACCTTATACCGCATGCTCGAGCGCTGGGACCTTTAGGGCGCCCGCGCCTCGTTTCCCCGGTGTGCCGAAATGACTCACCGTGTCAGCGCGGCACAGGGGGCCAGCCTCACCTGCAGGGCGGACTATGGCGTGCACCTCGATCGCGCAGGCGCGAATACCGCGTCGATCCGGGCGTATTTCGATGTAAGAAGCCCATGTGGGCGCGTCCTTCCCCAATCATTCTTCCCTGGCACAACTCTTGCGGGTTTAGGCAGCGTAACCAGCATGAGGCCACTGCAATTTCATGCAGCGAACAGGAGAGAGAGATATGCACACTCCCGGCGAAGAGCCTGCTCCGCGCCCGTTGCGGGTTTTGCTTATCGAAGATGATGACGCGATGCGCGCAATGCTGGCCGACGCGTTTCGGCACGAAGGATGGGACGTCACGGAATGTGAGAACGTCTTTGGCTGGCTGCAGCATTGCGTGAATGACTTCGCGGAGGATTCGGGTTCGGGCACAAATTCCTATGATGTTGTTGTCTCTGACATCTGCATGCCGGGCATGAGCGGGCTCGAGGTCATGGCCATGCTCCAGGATATGTACAGCGCGGCCGCGTGCCCGCCTACAATTCTGATCACGGCGTTTGGAGATGACGAAACTCACCACCATGCCCGGGCGCTTGGGGCAGCCGAAGTTCTTGATAAGCCTTTCGACACGAATGACCTGATTGACACGGTTCGAGAAGTGGTAAGGCTATGACGCGGAGAGTTCACAGCTTCAGACTGGCGGGCATCCGGGAATTCCGTGTCAGTCCGTTACAGGAGCCACACATAAAGCAAGCGATCCGGCAGATCAACCTCGAAGAACTCGCGGAGGTCAATGATGTTTCCCTTGGAACCTGAACTGGACAGAGGAACTCCCCGGGCGCCTCCCGGCGGAGCGGTATTCCGCCGCTACAGAAGCGGGACGAGGTCGCGCCCGGATATGTACACCGGCGAGCCAATAATGAAAACCACGTGAATGCTGAACAGAAAGGAGACCACAGATGCGAAAATGGAAGAGGATTCTGACAAGCGCGCTCTTGGCCACGGCTGCGGGAGCGCTGGTTTTAGGATGCGGCCCCGCACCGGAGGAGCCGGCGTTTCAGCCTCCGCCCGAACAGCAGCAACAGCCTCTCCCACCGGGACAGGAAGATCCTCTCCCGCCGGGGCAGCAACCGGCGCCTCCTGCACAGCAGCCGCAGGCCCCGCCCGCTTACCCCGGTCCGGGAACAGACGATGCGCTATAACGAAGCGGTTTGGTTTCGCTCGCCGCAACTACGGTTCTTCTCCGAACTGTGCGCCTGTCCGCGCGTGCTTGAAGGCGAGCACTGACGACATAAATTGAAGAGTCAAGCCAAACCACCTCAGAGAGGAAACCATGAACATGATGGCAAACAATGTGAAGAAGACAATGCTCGGTCTAGGTATGGGTCTCGCCGCTGTCTTGGCGATCGCCTTCACGGCCGGCCAACTGAATGTGGAAGCGCAACAGCCGGCTGCAGCCTTTTCAGTCGGCACCTACAATCCGCAGGCCGTGTTCGAAAGGCACCCGGCCCAGGCCCGGTTGATGGAGATCACGGAAACCCTGCAGACCGCGATGCAGCAAGCGCAACAAGAAGGTGATGCTGCGAGGATGCAACAGATTCAGCAGGAGTATGAACAGGAACACACCCAGGCCGTCGAGCAGTTTCAGCGAGACGTGAGCAGGGCCGTTCCCGTGGCTGCGGAAACGGCTGGAGTCAGTGTTGTTGCTGTCGAGATTGTCTACGCCGCCGCTGATGTGCAGACCCGAGACATCACCCAGCAGGTCGTCCAAGTGCTCGACGACTATGCAGGAGAGGAGCAAGATCCGCCAGGGGTGCCGCAAGTGCCCCTCCCACAGGAGTAACCCTCTCCCGACCCGCGCGCGCCGCCCGGTCAGATGTAGTACATGTCTGACTGGGTGGCGTGATCAATCATGTCCCGCAGGGTGCACGCGCGGAGCACCTCGCAGATTTCTTTTGCGGCTTCTTTCCAGATGCCCTCGAGGTCTTTACCCGCGTCGTCTTCCAGGGGCAGAGGTTCGAGGACTGGCCCCTCGATGGCCTCGACGATATCCAGGAGGGTGATGGTTTCAGGAGACTTGCACAACAGATAGCCGCCCTGTGCTCCGCGGATGCTGCGTACCAGCCCGGCCCGCTTCAACTGGATCAAAATATGCACCAGATATTTGCCCGGGATGTTTCGCTTTTCGGCAATGGCTTGCACCGTGACCGGCACTTCTTCGCGCCCATTGAGTGCAAGCTCAAGAATGGCCCGGCATGCATACTCGCATCGTGAGGAGATATTCATGGGGCTGATGGGATCCCTTCCGTAGTTGCGCGGCGCGTCCACTGCGCCCAATTTCCTGGAAATTGCTTCGCTTGATGCTACTATCCTAGTAGATGGGCTGTAGAAAGTAAAGAATGACAAGAGTAAAGAATGCTGCTGGGGATACCGCGCCACCGCGGAGGGTGCCGACAACGTGACCTACGCCGTCTGCATGCCGTTGACGAAGGCGGCGCGGATGACGGGTTTCCATTGGGGATGTGACTGGTCGAGGTCGAACACGATCAGGTTTGCGACGGCGCCGGGCCGTATTGTGCCGAAATCGGCTTTTACGCCCAACACCTCCGCCGGGATATCTGACGCCGATTTGAAGGCCTGCTCGAGGGTCATATCTGTTTCGCGGGTGGCGTTGAGCACGTCGTGAAGCAGCATGAGGCCGCTGCCTGACAGGAGATTGGTGCCGCTCAGGTTCACGCGACCGGAAGGCAGCAGTTCCACCATCATGCCCTTCACGCCGCTGTGATGCGGATAGGTGCCCGGTTTCAGGCCCGCAATCCGTACGGCATCCGAGGTGAGAATGACGTTTTCTGGACCTTTGATGCGCACCATGGTTTTCAGGAGAGGCGGGGGCAGGTGATGGAGGTCGGCAATCAAGGCGGCAGCGAGACGGTCGTCGGCCAGTTGCGGCCAGAGGGGATTCTGGTGGCGGTCGATTTCGGTGGCGAGGCCGTTGCCCAGGTGGGTGCACAAACGCGCCCCGGCATCGGCAGCGCGGGCGATATCGTCGGCGGTGGCATTGTGGTGCCCGAGTGCCACGGTCACACCGCGTTTAACCAGTCCTTCGATAAATGGAATGGCGCGCGGCAATTCAGGGGCGACCGTGGTGTAGAGCACGTTGCCGCCGCTGGCCTTGTTGAGTGTGTCGAAATCGCGCAGGCTGGGCTTTCGCAAGTGGCGTTTGGCATGCGCGCCGCGCGGTCCTTCGGTCGGCGACAGAAACGGCCCCTCGAGGTGAATGCCCGGCACGGCCCGCGCAACCTCTTTGTGTTGCAGGGCTTCAGCGATGACGCGGCAGCCGTGTTCCATGTTCTTGAATGTATTGCTGGTCAGGGTGGGGACCCATTTCGATACGCCCCACGTGGCCAGGAATCGAGTCAATTCGAGCACGTCTTCGGGCTTGGTCTTGGGCCCCTGGAGGTTGATGCCGTTGCCTCCGTTGACCTGAATATCGAACAGCGCAGGCCCGATAATGGATGAGTGGGACCCGTAATCGGTGCGGCCAAAGCCGCCGCCGCGGGTAATGGACTCGATTTTTCCGTGATGTATGGTGATGTGCACCGGCCGCCCCGACCCGACGAGGAGGCCACACACGGTAACGGTTCCGTTGGCGTCTGCCATGTCCACGTCAGTGCCCTCGCTCACCCACGTTGCTCTCCGCCGATAAACACGGCTTTGACCTTCGATCTCCAACGCGTCTTGGATTTTGTAATAGTGAATACAATGAAATTGGCTTTGGCTCCCTCTTTCGGGAGCGTGAAACGGTGCTTCAGGCCAAAAAGGCGGCCGGGAATGGTTGATGCGCAGGCCAGGGCCTGTTTGAGCGTCAGGCCCCCGAAATGCATTGCGTTTACCACACCCTGCAGCAGAAGCAGTGAACTTCCGGCCAGATACTCGGTGCCGCTGAGGCACACGCGCCCCGAGGGAAGCAGTCTGACGGCCGCGCCGCCCAGGTCATACGAACCCGGTTTCAACCCAGCCAGATGAATGCAGTCGGAGGTCAAAATGACCCGTTTTGGCTCTTTTGCTCTGATAAACGTGCGCAAGACCTGGGGCGGCAGATGCTCGAGGTCGGCTATAAGCGACGCCGTGAGACCGTCGTGGGCAAGCTGCGGCCATAACGGGTTGCAGTGGCGGTTCATTGTTCCCTGCAATCCATTGCCGAGGTGGGTGGATAACACTGCGCCAGCCTCGAGTGCGCGCTCGATATCGCCTGGCGAGGCATTGTGGTGGCCGAGAGCGACACGGACTTTCCGCTTGACCACTTCTCGAATAAAGGGAATCGCGCCTTCGACTTCCGGGGCAACGGTGATATAGGCGATGTTGTTGTGCGCGGCCCGCATGAATTCCTCGAATTCCTCGACTGAAGGTTCTCTCACATGCTTCTTGTCATGCGCGCCTCTCGGTCCGTCCTCGGGCGAGATATACGGTCCTTCGAGATGGATGCCGGGCACGGCGCGCCGTACACGGGGTTCTCGCAAGGCTTCGGCAATCACCCTGCACCCGTGGACCATATCGTTGGCCGAACCAGTGATGATCGTGGGAATCCAATGCGAGACGCCTTGCTCGGCGAGATAATCATTGAGCGCACACACATCGTCGGGTGTGACGGAACAGTCTTGCAGATCAATACCGTTTGCGCCGTTCACTTGAATATCGAACAATGTGGGGCCAATTATGCTTGTTTTCGAGCCCAACGCGGGTGTACCGCGGCCAGCGGGCCTGATTTTTGCGATTACTCCGTTGTCGACGAGGATATCCGAGGGTTCTTCCGCGCCCGCAAAAATGCCGCGTACGAGAGTACGATCTTTCTTTGACGCCACCGCAATTCTCCCTGCAATTGGCATGGGTTCTACCATATTGGGGCCCCTGGAAACAATTTTGAGCCCGAAAGAACCCCGGCGAACACCCCGGCATCTCACTCGGAAGAATGGTGTAAATACTTGACGGGAATATCTTTACATCAATCCATGCGCTTTATTATGAGTTCTGACAACAACTGATGGCGGGCGTTAAACAGCCGCTGGTATACCAGCAGGGCCACCAGAATGCAGCCCATTGCGGTTGCCGCGGCGATCATGAACATCACCACAATTTGATACTCGACTGCTTGCAGCGGGTCCGCCCCTGCGAGGATTTGTCCGGTCATCATACCGGGCAACGATACGAGCCCGACGACCATCATCGAGTTGATAATCGGGATCATGCCGCGCCGGACGGCGGCGGCAAGCGGTCCCCGGGCGGCTTCCCAGCGCGTGGCGCCGTGGGCCAGTTCGGCTTCGGTTTCGTCGCGCTTGTCGGCAAGCGTCTGAAGTAGCTGGTCGATGCACAAGGAAATGCCGGTCAAGGCGTTGCCGAGGATCATGCCGAGCAGCGGAATCAGGTATTGCGCCTTGTACCACGGGTCTACCTGGATGATCGCGGCGGTCACGAGTATTGACGTGAGCCACGCGCTCAGGATCAGCGTGACAACCGACCGCCAGATGGCCCCGGGGAATGTGCGGCTCGAGCGCCTGATGGCCGCGCCACCAGCGATCACGGTCATCACCAGTACAACCCCGAAAATAGGCAGCACGCGTTCGAGTGCGAATACCCACTTGAGAATGGCGCCGATAATGAGCAGTTGCACCACCGTGCGCACCGATGCCCACGCGAGACGTTTTTCGAGGCCAAGACGCAGCGCGAGGCTGATGCCGCCGGCGATCAGCACAAGCGCCGCCGCCAGAGCAAGTTGCCAAGGGCTCAGCGCCACGGCGCCCGCCGCAGGTTCGTGCATCACGCCCCTCCTTTCGACGGTGTCAGGTCGATCACGCGGTCACACCATTGGGTGATTTGCCCGCGCTCGTGCGATACGAGCAACGCGCCCAGGCCGCGCTGTTCGGCCTCACGGCGAACAACCCGCTCGACCGCCTCGAGGGCCTTGTCGTCCAGGGCGCTGCTGGGCTCGTCGAGGAGCAGCACGTCGGGTTCGAGCAGGAGCGCGCGGATCAGACAGACCCGCTGCCGCTGGCCTTCTGAAAGTGACGAAGCCTCTTGCGTGAGGCGTTCCGGCTCGAGGTGCAGCTCTTCGAGCAACTCTGCAGCGCGCGCCTCATCGAACTTCTTCTGCGCGCTGGCGTAGCGGAATACGCGCGCGAGGTTATCGTGGACACTGCCTGCAAACACCACGGGCCGTTGGGCGACAAGCGTCACCCGGCGGCGAAACTGCGGCCAGCCAAGCGTTTCGGGCGTTTGCCCTCGCAGCCGCACCGCGCCCTCGATAGGATCGATCAATCCGGCAACCGCACGCAACAGCGTTGATTTACCGCAGCCCGAAGGTCCCGTCAGCGCTACCAGTTCGCCCGTTTCGAGCGTGATGGAAACGTCGCGCAACAGCGGCACAGCGTTTGCCGCGACGGCCAATCCGTCTATCTCGAGCAGCGGCTCCGTCATAAGACCTCTTTCAACGCCTAGAAACCGGCCAGGAAACGCACGTACGTTTCAATCCCCTTGAACAACGTGGGCAAATGCTGCTTCTCGTTGGGACCGTGGATGCCGTCGTCGGGGAGCGCGAACCCGAGCATCACCGAGTCCACCCCGAGTTTCTGTTGCAGCACGCCGACAACCGGTACACTGCCGCCCTCGCGCCGGAACACGGGCTCGGCGCCGAAGACGGTCTTGAGCGCAGCCGCCGCGGCCTGCGTCGGCGCGCTATGGCGGTCCATGATGGCTCCGGGACCGTACGACAGCTCGCGCACCTCGCACGTGACGGTTTCCGGCGCATTTTCGGCCACATACAGTTCGAGCATGGCCTTGATCGAGGCGGGAGCCTGATCGGCCACGAGCCGGCACGACAGCTTTGCCAGCGCTCTGGCTGGAAGCACGGTCTTCGCGCCTTCGCCAATAAACCCCGAGACCAAACCGTTCACTTCGAGAGTGGGCCGTGCTCCCACGCGCTCGAGGGTGGTGTATCCCTCCTCGCCCCAAAGCTCGGAAACCCCCACCATCGTTTTCCACTGGTCATCGGTCATGGGCCAGCGGGCGATTTGAGCGCGTTCTTCATCATCGAGCGGGCGGACGGCGTCGTAGAAACCCGGCAACATAACGCGGCCCTGCTCGTCGTGCATGCCCGCCACCAGGTCGCACAAGACCTGTGCGGGATTGTGCACCGAGCCGCCGAACAGGCCCGAATGCAGGTCCTTTTTCGGACCGCGGACCTCGAGTTCGAAATAGGCGAGTCCGCGCAGCGCGTAGACCAAGGCCGGCAAATCCGGGGCGAGGATGCCCGCGTCGCAGTTCAAGACAAAATCACAGGCGAGCAAGTCGCGATGCTCATCGACGAATGCATC
>SLSB01000194.1 GCA_007130675.1 Candidatus Hydrogenedentota bacterium
AGACATCATAGAACATCCCCTCGAGGTCCCAGATTTGTCCCGGCAACGCACCGGGCGAAACTTGATTGTCCTCGCCCACAATGGGATCCCCCAAATTATCCCAGATGGTGATCTCATCACCGAGGGTCAGGGCTGATGCCGCTCCGCTTGCCACCGCGAGCGCTGTCATTACTGCAAAGAGTTTCGTTCTCATTGGTCTCTTCTCCTTCTTGGTTGGTTTTCGTCTCTCACATCCAGGATCTACGCCTTCTGACACGGCCCCAGCGGCGTATAATCGGTAGTCAGAGCTGCAAGATTCGTGCCCCAAAAAGGGATTCTTCATAAAAGCGCTAATAGCAATTAGATATGTTTTTGATTCGTGCTTGGCGCGTGTCACTTTTGCCTCGGTTGTCCACAAATCTTATTCACCCGAGACAAACAATTACCGCCCTTTGGCCATTCTTAGGAGGAAACACCGTGCTTTCCCGCGAAAAGTGCCAGTGATCGTTGAGAATCAGGGGAAGATGTCTGCGTTGCATTCAGGCGTGATTCCCTCAGGTGGTAGATCTGGGTTGGGAAGAAGGCACCTGTTTGTTCCGCCAACGGACTGTTCTTTGGGGAATTGCGCAACAGCCTTCGGCATCTGAGAATCGCCGTTTTGTATACGGAACCGCTTGCGCAAGGCGCAGTTGCCCGTCTCGATGTCACCGGCGGAAGAGATTCGAATGGCCCCTTTGACCGGCTTTTCAAGGGGCATCTTCCTGCCAGCATCTTATCGAGGGTGGAGATGGAAGAAGGGGGGTTAAGAAAAAAAGGAAAGCAGCCGAGGAAGACTCCCCGGCTGCCAGCTTTACTTAGTAGCTGTGTGTGTGTTCAGCGGAACCTCAGGTGCTCTTCTTGCGCATCCGGAACGTGGCGAATCCGGCCAGACCCAGGCCCAGCAGAATCATCGAAGACGGCTCGGGAACGATGTACCGCCCGATCAGCAGGTCATTACCGCACTCGTACGTGTAGCCGAAGGTAATGTTTTCCTGGCCCATGAGCGGGTCCACGTCAAACAGGAAGCCCAAGTCGATCTGGATGGCGTTGTGCCAGTTGTTTCCAAACCACCCTTCAGAGGGTACATCTGCGCTGTCCAAGTCGCGCACGTAGTTGATAGCTTCAGTACCGACCCATGTGCTACCGCGGGAGACTTCGTACCGCCACGGATTTGCGCTTGCGCCTGGAAAATCCGTCACCGGCAGCATGGGCGAAAGCTCATTCAGCGCGAATGCGTTAACCTCTAGATTGTCAAAGTCAAACACTAACGCATAGTCCCAGCCGTAGGAATTCACGCTGGAATCAAGACCGGCGGCGGCCGCTCCAAAGACCGCATCTCCATCGATGTCGATAAAGAGATGACCCGTCCGGTACGTGTACCCGCCAGCGGTTGCTCCGAGCTCGAAGTCATAGCCGCCGATCATCGAGAGCACCCCGCGGTGACCAGCGTAGACATCGTAGAAGATACCTTCGAGGTCCCACTCCTGACCCCGAAGAGCACCCGTCGTGACCACATTGTCCTGACCTGGAGCACTGATCGTATTCTCGATGGTGATCTCCTCGCCTAACGGCAGAAGCGTCGCCGCTGCGCCTCCGGCCACCAGCGCGAGCGCTGCTAAGAGCGCCACAATATGTTTACCCATTTCTCCTCCTTCCTTAGTGTCCTAAAGAGTTTCCCTCTCACTTTCCCAGCACCAGCCGCAGCACAAGCCGCCAGCCCACGAAAGATAGAGCAAGAACTGTGCCAACATTGCTAGACTTGTGTAAAGTGTTGTACAGCAAGACCATGGGTTTTTGATGGCCGTGTGCCGGGTGTTAATTTTGGTTGATCATCACCGTCGAGTTATTCAAAAGAGACAAACAATGATCGGAAGTTGATCACCCTCGAGCGGGCATGTCCAAATGCGGAAGAGGCAAAGCAAGGCGGTCAGATTTTCCTTCTTTGCGGAGTTTGTCGTGGTGCATGCGTGTTTTCCGCGCTTTCTTGGGCATCGTGGCCGTTCAATGGCGCGGCTCGGGGGCTGGACATGCCAGTTCGGCCACCCGCAACCCGAAGCGCGCGGCGATTTCGGCGGCATCCTCGAGGTTTGCCGCAACGTCCTCGGGCCGATGGGCATCGGAACTGAGCACCACCTCGATATCGTACTCGGCCGCCAATTCCCAGAAGGGCCTCCAAGGATACATCGGCCGTCTGCCCTCGGGGGTGTCGAGCCAGGTCTTTCGCAATCCGTAGCCGTTGATCTCGAGGGGCGTGCGATACGCCTCGGCCGCGGCCAGAATCTCGCGGCCCGCCGCTTCGGCGGCTGCGTCCCACTCGAGGTAGCTGTTGGCGAACAGGTCGGGGTGCGCAATGAACGCGAACAGCTCCCACTCGAGCAGCGCGACATAGGCGCGGGTGTAAGACCGCAGAGATGCGGCGTCCGTAATCTCGCCGTACGCTCCGATACAGCCGCCCTCGTGTGGAACAAAGTGCGCAGCCCCGACGAGGTAGTCCAACTCGAGCCGCCCGAGCAGTTCGTCCTCGAAATACGCGCGGTATTCTGGCGCAAACTCACACTCCATGCTCTTGAGGATGGTGAGTTCCGGAAACCGCTCCTGCGCGTTGGCGATGGCGGTGCAATAGGCGTCCCGTTCGGCATAGTCCATGCGCACCGAGAGCCAGCGGTTATCCGGGAGCGCGGCGTGGTCGGAGATCCCCAGCACAGTGAGCCCGGCCTCGCGCGCGGCG
>SLSB01000636.1 GCA_007130675.1 Candidatus Hydrogenedentota bacterium
CAGCCGTATGTGGGCTTCGATGCCGTCGTCGCGCTCGTCGGTTTGGACTTCGAGACCAGGCACGAGGTGCGCGCCCACCACGTGGTTCTGGTGCACCTCGAGACGGGCCACGTTGTCGTCCTGCACGTGGCTGGGTTTGATTCCCACCGACTCAAGTAACTGCCGGACAGTATCCGCGTCGTTCACTGGGTCTCCTCCGCGTCCGGCTGGTTTTCGTGGTCGCACTGTACGCATCGATTCTCGAAATATTGGCCTATGCGCGGCACCGGCCCTTCCTCGATGACGCGCCCATCACACAAGAGATAAGCGTGTTCGGCCTGGCGTAAGACCGTGCGGCTGTGGGTAATCAGAACAACGGTCGTGCCCTTTTCCTTGAGGCGCTGGATGGCTTGGAAGATCTGCTCGAGGGCTTCTACGTCGATGCCCGAATCTGGTTCATCCATAAGCACGAGGACAGGTTCGATGGCGAGGATCGACGCCAGCTCGATGCGTTTGCGTTCGCCGCCGCTGAGGGTCTTGTCGACCGCGCGCTTCAAGTACTTCGCGGGCTCGAGACCTACCTGGCTGAGGACCGATGCTGCTAGGTCGCGACCGTTGGAGGATTTTGCGCCCGCCGTGACGAACTTGTGTACCGAGAGCCCTTCGAACCGGGCGGGTTCCTGCCATGCCAGCGACATGCCCTTGCGGGCGCGCTCGTCCACTGCCAACCCCTTGAGCGATTCGCCCTTGAAGAGGACATCGCCCTGGATGTCCGTATACCCAGGCAGGCCCATGATCACGTTGGCCAGCGTGGACTTCCCCGCGCCGTTGGGGCCGACGATGGCGTACACCTTCCCCGGTTTGAAATCTGCAGAGACATCGTTCAAAACCCGTTTGTCATCCAGATCGAGCACGACTTGGTGCACATTTAGAAGCGTCATCGTAGGTCCTTTCCTGCAACTTTTTCCGCATCTAGCAGAATTTGAAGAGTCTACTCCATTTTACCTCGGTTTGACCACCGCCCTCAAAAAACTCCCTCAAAAACCGCCGGCTACAGCCGGGCGGGCGGATTTTGTTACACTTGGCGCGGGGACATTTTCCGCATAATCGCATAGGAGCGAATATGAATCCTGTCTTCTTTTATCCCGGCATGCTGTTGCTTGGGGTTGGCGTGGGCCTGTTAAGCGCCGCTTTGGGTCTGGGCGGCGGCATTCTGATGGTGCCGGCGTTCCTCGAGTTTGTGCCTGGCATGGATCCGCACACGGCCAAGGGGTCCAGTTTGATGATCATTGTGTGCGTGGCGGCGGTCAACGTGTGGCGGTTGAACCGCGGACATATCGACTGGCAGTGGCGGCTGGCTCTCAATGTTGCCATGGGCTCGATTGCGGCCGGCTATCTGGCTGGCTGGGTCACGCAGTATTTTGCGGATCAGGTGATTACCTGGATGTTCATCGCCCTGCTGGGGTTCGTAGGCGTGCGGACGTTCTTTATCGAGGCTCCGCACGTTGCGCCTGACGAGGTCAGGCGGCGCAACGTCCTGGCCATCCTCATAGGCATTGTCGTGGGCGCAGATTCGGGGCTTACGGGCACTGGCGGCGGAACGCTGCTTGTGCCATTGGCCCTGCTTGCCGGGATTACGTCCAACGCCCGAGTCGTCGCACTCTCCGTCATGGTGATGGTGCCCACGTGTCTGGCGGCTGCCATTGCTCACATGCTGCAATCGCCGAACCCGGATATCGAGCTGCCGTGGACTATAGGCAGGGTCAACCTCGCGCTGGTGCCCCTTGTATTCCTGGGCGCGCAGGTGGGTTCCCCGCTCGGGAAATGGGTCAATGACCGCCTTACTCTCAGGGTGCGGCGCACAGTCATGGGCCTCGTGCTGATCATCATCGCCGGGCGGCTGCTGATGCGCGTGCTTTCATCCTGAATCGCAGCGGGTTCCTCGTTCCTCTGCGCCCGTGGCACGATGTGCTCGAGTGGTTCCTCGCAGTGTTTCGGCCTACCGCATCAGATCCTCATTGGCGGCCAATTTCCAGAGTGCGCCGTCGGGCGAGGTAAGCAGCGCGCGGTGGTCACCCCAGTGGTCGGTGCGGTAGAACCAGAACGTGGACCAGTAATCGTAGGACAGAAACAGTGTGCCCTGCCGATCGATGGTCAACCGATGGTAGAAGATGCTGTATTCGGAGAACGCCGCCGCGATGAGTATCTCAGGGTCGGACCAGTCTTCGCCGGGGCGTTTGCTCATGTGGGCAAGGGTGGCGTAATGCCCTGCGGGGAAATACTCGCGATCGGTGCGCCATAGGCGGAACACGAGATGCAGCGTGTCCTCCTCGTCGCAAACCAACCCGACATAGGTCTGGCGTAGACCGGGGCCAACATCCTCGGCCTCGGTCCAGCCGCCGTATGCGGTGTTTGGCTCGAGCGATTGCGCATGCTTGAACGTGCGCCCGTGCGTGCCCACAAGCACATGCAGGATTCCCTCGCTGTCGATGGTGATGCAGGGCGAGTTGTGAACATCGTTCGCGGGAGGGCCGTATCCAATCAGGACAGGCTCGCCTAGCTCGGCGGTATCGCGGTCGTAGGTCGCGATGTAGGTAGGCACGCCGGGTACCTCTTCTTCGGGGTCGGTCGCTTCACCCCAGACGACATGCACCTTCGAGCCGCGGGACACAATGGCTGACGGGATACCCGAGTGCATGGACATGCCGATGGACTTTTGCGAGATCAGCACCGGCTCGCCTACGTCAATCGCTCCGTCGTCGAGACG
>SLSB01000024.1 GCA_007130675.1 Candidatus Hydrogenedentota bacterium
AAGATCCTGAACATCCGCTCGTGCAGGCTTTCGACGAGCCCGAATTCACCGATCACGACGAAATCTATCAGGTGAAGGGGCCATACTCGCGTGAAACCCACCGCGTCCTGCTGTCCCTCGACCTCGAAAAATCCGGAGAACCCAATTCGGACAAAATACATCGAACCGACGGCGATTTCGCGCTGGCGTGGATTAAACCCTACGGAGAAGGCCGGGTCTTCTATTGCGGACTCGGCCACCAGCACGATCTGTTCTGGAATCCCGCGATTCTGCGCTTCCTGCTCGATGGAATACAGTTCGCCACAGGCGATCTCGAAGCCGATATGACACCCAGCGCGCACCGCTGACCTCCTTCGAGACCGGTTTCGTGCTCCAAATCTTCCGGAAACTCCACAAATACCCCCTTGAATTTCCTGTTTTCCGCTTCATTATGGCATAATCACTGGGAGATGGTACCAGGTTAGGTGGCGCGTAAACGCCGAAAATCACAACCACTGGGGGTCATTTCGAGAATTAGTACCATATTTGGTTGCCAAGACGCCCTTCCTTTGATACACTAGGGGGTGCCAAGCGATTCAGTAGTGGGGAGGCATCATGGTTTCATCGCCAAAGATATCCATCGAGCGCGCACGGGAAATTGTTGGCGTACTGCTTCTAGCTCTCACTATTTTTCTTTTTCTGGCACTTGTCAGCGATGGATATGAGGGCGACATTCACCGCCCGCTGGACGGAGTCGGCCAATCCGGCCATCCGTTTGGATGGCCAGGAGCATGGGTAGCCTGGTTTCTGACGCTTTTGCTCGGCTACGGCGCACACGTCATTTACTGCATCACCTGCGTGTGGGGCATTATGCTGCTCCGCCACACTACGCTGGACCGGCTGATTTCGCGGATGGGCGGTTTGTTTCTGCTTGCGTGCTCGATGGCCGCGCTGTTACATGTCCATATGATGGCGGCAGGCGAAGGCGTCGGCGGCGGCGGTATTATCGGAGCGTTCTTCGGCGACCTGACCCGTGCCCAGTTTGGCTTCATCGGCGCCAACGTCGTAATGCTGACCCTGGTCATTATCGGCCTGCTGTTGTCCACCGATTTTCTGTTTGTAAAAGCCCTCAATGCCATGCGGCTCATCCTGATGATGGTGTTGCATATGGTCTCCCACAGCGTCGAGACTGCCGTGCAAGACTGGAGTGCCCAGCGTTCCGCCCGAAAGGCCGCGCGCCCCGCCCCGCGCCGCAAGGAAAAGGCATGGGGCGTGCTGGGAACCCGCAGCGATCCCGACGCAGAAATCGAAGAACCCGAGATGGCAGCCGAGCCCGTCGAACGGCGCATCCACATTCGTTCGGCCTTGCGCTACAAAGCTCCCGAGGAACAGCCCGCCCCCGAGACAGCCGAGCTTCCCTTCGAGGATGTGCCGCACGATCTCGTTGAACCGGATGAGTCGCTCCCCGGCATGGAGCCGGCCGAAGCCGAAACAGACGCGAACGACGCCGGCACGGCAGACGCCGAACCTCTTGTCGCCGAAGACGCGCCTGCAGCAAGGCGCAAGCCCATCTTGCCGCGCCGAAAGACCCCGCCCGAGGATGAACTGCCCCCGGATTACGTCTATCCCAAACGGTATGCGAAACCGTCGCTCAGCATGTTCGACGCGCCACCGCCGCCGCTCGAGCCCGACCTGGAGGATCACCTGTATGCAACCAGCGCATTGCTCGAGGATACCCTCAAAACATTCAACATCGAGGCCCAGGTCGTCGAGGTGACCCGCGGCCCGACCATTACGCGCTTCGAGCTCGAGCCCGCGCCGGGCATCAAGGTGAGCCGGTTTCACGCGCTCGCCGACGACATCGCCTTGGCCCTCAAAGCCTACCGCGTGCGTGTCGAAGCCCCCATACCGGGCAAAGGCCGCGTCGGCATTGAAGTACCCAACCGGGACCGCGAGACCGTCGTCGTGCGCGAACTGCTCGAATCGCCAACGTTCTCGCGCTCGGGCTACGCCCTGCCGCTCGCTCTCGGAAAAGGCATCGGCGGCGACGTACATGTCGTCGATTTGGCCGCGATGCCGCACCTGCTCGTGGCCGGCGCCACAGGAGCCGGCAAGACGGTCTGCGTGAAAACGCTGCTCGCCAGCCTCCTCGTAGAAAAAACGCCCGACGACATGCAGCTTATCCTCATCGACCCGAAGATGGTCGAGTTGTCGATCTTCAACGACATCCCCCACCTCATCACCCCCGTCGTGACCGACGCAAAGAAAGCTGCATCGAGTCTGAACTGGCTCATCAACGAAATGGAAGAGCGCTATCGGCTATTTGCCCATCTACGCACCCGCAATATCGAGATCTACAACGCCAGCGTCGACAATGGCGAAATCGAATTGCCCGAAAAAGACGGCGAGACGGCCGATTCCATGGACGTCATCCGCAAGCTGCCCTATATCGTGTGCGTGATCGACGAGTTGGCAGATCTAATGATGCTGGCCCGCACCGAGGTCGAAGATGCCATTGCCCGCCTTGCCCAGCTTGCACGCGCGGTCGGCATTCACCTCATCATCGCCACGCAGCGGCCGTCCGTCGATGTGCTCACCGGCGTCATTAAGGCCAACTTCCCCGCGCGCATTTCCTTCCAGGTATCATCGCGCGTCGATTCGCGATGCATCCTCGACGAAATCGGAGCCGAACGCCTTATCGGCCAGGGCGACATGCTCTACCTGCCCCCGGGTAGGTCAAAACCCACTCGTATCCAGAGCGGATTTGTCAGCGACAGCGAAATGAACCAACTCGTCGCGTACTTGAAGACACAGGCCCCGCCCCAGTATCGTGACGAAATCGAGCGGTTCGGAAAAGCCGACGACAGGCTTGATGAGTTGTCCGATCAGGACGACGATCTGTATGATGATGCCGTCAGGGTCGTGCTCGAGACCGGCCAAGCGTCCATTTCGATGGTGCAACGGCGGCTCCGGGTAGGGTATACTCGAGCGGCACGTCTCATCGACATGATGGAATTACGGGGAATCGTGGGTCCGCACATAGGCAGCAAAGCACGGGAGATTCTCGTCAATGCGCCGCCGGAGAATGAGGTCGCATGAGTAGCAAGGTTACATTTCCCGGCCATGAACTACGCGAACGGCGTGAAGAACGCGGCATCAGCCTCACTGAGGGGTACAAACGCGTTCATATCCCAATTCGCTATATCCAGGCCCTCGAGACGTCCGACATCGAAACCTTGCCCGAACCGTGTTTTGTTAAAGGCTTTCTGAAATCCTATTGCGCCTACCTCGAACTGAATGCCGACCGGTTTGTGAACCTGTATCACGAGGCCGCCGGAGCCGCCTATAGCAGAACCCTGCCCCAGAAGCCCAAAGAGCGTGTGGCCACGCCGGAATGGCGAACCGAGTTGGTGACCTGGGCAACGATCTGCGCAGTGCTTGCCGTCGTCTGGCTCGGCTATCAGGCTGTCGTGCGGCCCGATGCCGGCCCCAATGACGGCCGCGTCGAAGCCGGCGCACCTGATATCCACGAGCGCCCTGCCACACAAGGAAATCCCTTCGAACCTCAAGATATTCGGCAAGAAGGCTTCTAAACCCCGCACACCGAATAAGCGTCGACCAGAGCAGAGACAGAATCCCGTGAAACGTGCGCTCCCATTATCGGACAGCATTCTATCGAGAGACGCACGAGGTATCTGTGACAAAATCGGGGCCACACCCCAAAACCGTAACATCCTTGGAGTGCGGCGGCTTGCTGCCGCTCTGGTTTCGCCGCTTTGCCGCGCAAGAGGGAACCCTCAAACGAAACCAAAGAAAACGAGACCAATGTGGGGTCGCGTGGGTCACCTTTTTGCCGTCTTCGTCTCGTCTGCTATAATGGCCGGGTGTCCGAAGCAACGCCAAACCGCCGGGTTTCCACAGTAACCGAATGAACACGCAAGCAACAGAAAACTCATCGCACTCGAAGCAGGCAGACAGCAGCGAGTCAAAGGTTTTGAATCTCCCGAACAAGCTTACCCTGCTCCGCCTCGGCATGACACCACTGCTTCTTGTTCTCCTGTCCGTAGATAACCTCGCCTGTTACATCGCCGGTTATGCTTTGTTCATTGCCGCCACCCTCACGGACTATTACGACGGGAAAATCGCGCGCGCGCGTGGGCTCATCACCAATTTCGGAAAGCTGATGGACCCCCTGGCCGACAAGATTCTTATCTCGACCGTTTTCATTATGATGATTGGCATGCCTGACCTCGAGGTCCCGCGGTGGACGGTGGTGATCATCATCGCGCGCGAATTTCTCGTCACCGGAGTGCGCTCGCTCGCGGCCACCGAAGGGATCATCATCGCTGCAAACAAGTACGGCAAAACCAAGGCCGTGCTGCAGATGGTCTATGTACATGTCTTTCTCGGGCTGACGATCTTCAAGCGCATCGCCGAGCTTTGGCTGCCGGATCTCGTGACGGAGTATGCGTGGCTGCTGAGGACAGCGTCGTTCTGGGCGATTATTGCAGTCGCCTTATACACCGTCTACTCGGGAGTGCGCTATGCACAGTTGAACTGGCAGACACTGCATTTGGGGAGTTGAGATGGACAGCACTGCACAGTCAGCCTTTGTCGTCGATCTGGCCGCCTACGCGCAGAACATTCGCACCGTGCGCGACATGGTGCCCAAAGAATGTTCCGTCATGGCCGTGGTAAAAGGCAACGCCTACGGCCACGGCGCCGTCGCCACAGCCCAGAGAGCATTACAGGCGGGCGCGGCAATGCTCGCCGTCGCCACCGTCGAGGAAGCCATTGTATTGCGCTCGGCGAGCATTACAGCCCCCATCATGGTGATGGTGCAGCCGCCTGTCGAAGCGTTTCCGGAAGCCATCGAAAACAACCTGCGACTTCTATTGTCAGATGTCACCGCAGCGGAACGCCTTGGCGAACTCGCCCGCAAGCGCAACCGGGTTGTGCCGATCCACTGCAAAATCGACACCGGCATGGGACGTCAGGGCCTCGACCCCGATAATGCTGTCGCCGCCATGCGCCACATCACCCGCGTTTCGCATGTCGATATCGAGGGCGTAGCGACGCATTTCTCGAGCGCTGAAGAAATCGACGACCCTCAAACGGCCAACCAGATTCGGGTCTTCAGGCAGGTGCTCAAACAATTCGAGAAGGAGGGCATACCCTATGAGATGGCCCACGCGGCCAACAGTGCCGCCATCGTCGGCCATCCCGCAAGCACCTTCGACATGGTGCGCCCCGGACTCATGACCTATGGGGTCTGGCCAACGAATTCACCCCCCGAGCGTATGCCCTTGCGGCCCGTAGGAAGATGGGAGTCCAAGATAGTGCTCATCAAAGAACTCCCCTCGGGCTGGAGCATCGGATACGGCGCAACCTTCACCACACAACGCCCGACCCGCACCGCAGTCATCCCCGTCGGATATGCCGATGGATTCAAAGCGCAATTCGGCAACAACGCCGATGTGCTGATCCGCGGACGACGCTGCCCGGTGCGCGGCCGGGTCTCGATGGACCAAATTGTCGCCGACATTACCGACGTGCCGGGCGTGGCCGTCGGTGACACAGCCGTGCTGCTCGGGGCCGACGGCACCGAATCCATTACCGTGAACGAATTGGCGCAGCGCTCCAACACCGCGAACCAGGATATCCTGTCGTCCATCGGGCCGCGCGTGCACCGCGTCTACACCAACTGACCCCCAACGCGCCATGAAGGGCCGCCCGAGATGCGCAGTCTCTATTACATTGACGGGTACAACGTCATCCATCATTGCACCCGCCTGAAAACCCTGGCCCGCGACGACTTCGAGGCCGCCCGCGAGACCCTCATCGACCGCGTGGCGCGCTATTGCACCGAAGCGGGCAAACGCGCAAAGATTATCTTTGATGGACGCGGCCGCCGACCCGACCTCGTTTCTCCTTTCCTCTCGGGGCCGGATCTCGAAGTCATTTATTCGCCTGCCCACCAAACCGCCGACGCGCTGATCGAGCGCGAAGTCTATGAAGCCCAAGACCGCTCAGAGATCGTAGTCGTCAGCAGCGACCGCGGCATACGCGACCTCTGCGGCGGACTCGGCGCACTCACCATGCGCCCCGAGCATTTTCTGAGCACCATCGACGAAAACCTCCAACAGGGCCGCAGCGCACTCGAGTTGAAGCGACACACCACAAGCCGCCCCGCGCGCATCGAGGAACACCTCGACGAAACAGCACGGCAACGCCTCCAGGCCCTCAGGCGCGATTTGGAAGAAAAAAAGTAGCCCACCGTTTTGGCGGTCCTCTCATATGTCGCCGCGTGTACTCTCTTCAAAGAATGCACTTCTTTCAAGGTTGCGTTACCCCTTGCGCAGCAGAAGCCGTCAGGATGGATCGAAAACGCACATTACCTGGCGCGAAAATGTAGCGTCCGGCCTTGTGCCGGACGTCTGGCGTATCGGACGTCCGGCACAAGCCCGGACGCTACAGGGAGAAGACCGCTGGGGCGGGGATTGGCATTTCTCACCAACGCAAGGTTGCCTGGGTTGGTGAGAAATGTGCAGAAATATCCGGGTTAGAGTTGAGCGCGAGCCAGCTCTTCAAGTTCCATCTCTATACTCTGGGTCACCGGGAAGCGGAACCCTGTCTTCGGGTCGAGATCGAGATCCAATACCTTTAACGTGACGGGCAATTGCTCGCGCTTCCATTGGTTGCTCACAAACATCTCGCCGAAACGCGCAGTCCATGTCCGGAGTTGCTCGGCGTCGAAATCCGGTCGGCGATGCACGAGAACGCGCCAGCTATCTGAAAGGCGCATCCGCCGCCGCGCAAACAAGAACAGGAGATCGTCCAGCACCACATAGGGCATGAGATCCCCTTCGTCCGTCTGGTCCGCGGCGAGTTCAGCACTCGGCGGAATGATCAGGCTCTGTTCGATGGCAGTTATTCCAGCCCGGGCCGCCATGTGCTCAAGCAGTGCCGTCACCAGAGTCTTGGGGACATTGGCGATGGGCGAATACCCGCCTTGGTTGTCGCCGCCTGTGGTCGTATACCCAACGGCAGACTCGCTCAAGTTCGAGGTCACCAGCACGAGCCCCCCCTCGTTGTTGGCCCAGTTGAGCATCATGTTGCCACGTATGCGCGCCTGGAGATTCTGCATTGCCATCGGCGTGACATTGTCTGGTCCGCCTGCCAGGTCTGCCGCCTTCTGAAACGCAATCTCGGCTTCTTCGCTGATACTCACAACACTAAACGGAACACCCAGCTCTTCGGCAAGCGCACGCGCCGCTGCCTGCGTCGATTCGCTGCTGTACGCCGCGTTGGGCAAATACACCGCTTTCACCCGATCGGCATATTCGTCCTCGACGGCGCCGGCTTTCAACGCCTTGGCAGCCTGAACGGCAAGAAGAAGACAAAGCGCGCTGTCACGACCGCCCGAGAGCGCCACCAGAAACCGGCGGAACACCCCCACTTTCTCGTAATAATCGCGCAGGCCCAGCACCAACGCGTCAAACAACTGGTCCAGGAAAGCCTCGGCGCCCGCGGGAGTCTCGCGAGACTCGACAACAAACAGGTTGTCCGGCAGTTGCGCTGCATACGCGCCTATATCCGCAGGCACATAGTCCCCTTCGGAAAGGTCGATGATACTCGGTCGGTCCGCTTGGGGGCCATTTTCGGCCGCTTGGCGCCATGTCGAGTTTTCCGCACGCATGCGCCCGATGTCATCAAGATTCACAACACCCGTCGCCAGGGTCCAGTGGGATTTTGACAACAAAGGGCCCTCGGCCACAATGCCGTCCGGGGTGGCCACAAAGCCCCCGCCGTCAAACACCACCCGGCCGCTGTCACATCCCAGCAGATTGGCATAGGCATAGACACAGGCCAGACTCCCCGCAGCCCCAAGCACAAGACGCCTTCGCTGCTCGTTCTTCAACGGGGTAAACGGTGATGCGCTGCTGTTGCAGATGATCTCAGCGCCCGCCCGCACACGGTCGCGCGCAGGCTGATTCGCCGACCACAAGTCCTCGCAGATTTCGGCGCTCACGCTGCCAAACGGCAATTTGAACACGAGGTCGCCCATCGCCACCCCGTGAATCTCGGTAACCCCGCGCCGCCATGCCGTCCAGTTGCGGCCTTCGTAGAAAATGCTGTACGTGGGCAGATATTTCTTGAGGATGACGCCACACACCGCACCGTCATGAAGCAGCGCCGTCCCGTTGTACATCATCGAATCAATGCATACAGGCAGCCCGGCAAACACCGAGATCCCCCGTGTTTCCAGCGCCAACTCCTCGAGGGCCGCCCAACTGCGCTGTGCGATGTCAGGCCACAGCACCCGGTCCTCGAGGCTGTACCCCGAGAGGCACAGTTCAGGCGTAACAAGCAGATGCACACCCTGGGCCCGTGCCGAATGCATGACCTCGAGCAATCGCGCAGCGTTGCACGCAAAGTCCCCCACCTTCACCGAAACAGAGGCAACACCAATCTTGACCAAACGCATTGCTCTATCTCGCCTCCCCCGTAGGCTCCGCATTACGCCCTTTTCGGCATTCTACGGCCGGAGCCTCTCTGTGCGAAAACCCGTTATGCAACATCCGGGTTCTCCAGCAGTTCCGCCTTACCCTGTCCGACTTTCTCAGACAGCATGACCCGATAGATCTCGGGGTTGCGCAGCCGCGTGAACTCCTCGGGAAGCGACGCAACACCCTGTTGGGCGCGTTCCCGAATATCTTCGAGGGCAGGTTGGGCGATAACCCGCCTGCCCTCCTCGAAGCAAGTCTCGAAGAGATCTTCGCTGCGGGCGGTGTTTTGAATGCGCGCCCGAATGTGAGGGTCGCTTCGACGACGGCCCTCGATGTCCCCCTGCCTCGTGATTGCTTCCCCGTTGGTGTAGAGCACATCGCCCACCGGATGGCCCGCGGCATCAAAATACCGCACAGGATGCTTACGCCCCGGGTCCGTTGATTTTTCGACGTTCGAGGAGATCTTGATACGCGACCGCCAGTCATCGCCATTGGCCACGGCCACCAGTTTATACACCCCGCTGAGCGCCGGACAGTCCCTCGAAGTGATGAGATGCGTTCCGACGCCCCAAGCATTGATCTTGGCCCCTTGCCGTTTGAGGTCGGCAATCAAATCTTCGTCCAAATCGCTCGAGGCCACGATCATCGGATCGCTCAGCCCGGCGTCTGTCATCATCTCATGCGCCCTCTTGCTGAGCTTGGCCAGATCGCCCGAGTCGAGCCGGATGGCAGGCCGGGTATCGTGCCCATCCGCATGAAGCTCTTGAAACACCTGAATAGCGTTCGGAACCCCGCTATTCAACGTGTCGTACGTATCCACCAACAGCACGCAACGCTCGGGAAAATTCCGGGCAAACGCCCGAAAAGACTCGAGTTCGCTCGGAAAACTCATCACCCAGCTGTGGGCATGAGTCCCAGTTACGGGAATACCGTAGACCTTACCGGCGAGCACGTTCGAGGAAGACGGGCACCCGCCGATATAGGCCGCCCGCGACCCGCTGAGCCCCCCATCCGGCCCATGTGCGCGCCGCAGGCCAAATTCCATGACGGGCTCGCCCTCGGCCGCCAAACAAATACGCGCCGCCTTCGTCGCAATGAGCGTCTGGTAGTTCAACGTGTTCAAAAGCGCCGTTTCGACCAGTTGCGCCTCGAAAATCGGCCCCTCGACCTGCACCACCGGCTCATGAGGGAACACAAGCGTCCCCTCGGGAACCGCGCGGATAGTCAGGCTCGGGCGAAACTCACGCAGGTGCTCGAGAAAAGCGTTGTCAAAAAGCCCCAGCGTAGCCAGGTACTCGATATCGTCGCTGCCGAACCGCAAGTTCTCGACATACTGAAGAAACGGGCCCAGGCCCGCCGCCACGGCGAAGCCCGCATTCGGAGGAAGCTGCCGAAACGAATACTCGAAACACACCCGTTGTTTGGCCCGCTGCTCGGCCACGAACCCGGCCATCATGGTCAGTTCATACAGGTCCGTCAAGAGCGCCAGGCCCTCGCGCCGGTACCACGGCTGGTTCACCATTATTTCACATCCTCCGCGCGCACAACGAGCGCCCCGGCCTGGCGCATTTCCGCCACCGATTCGACCACCGTGCCGGGCGGAATGTCGATTCCCCGGCAGGCGTCTTCGACCAGCACGGTCTCGAACCCAGCCTCGAGCGCGTCCAGCACCGTGTTCTTGACGCAATAGTCCGTCGCCAGACCGCCGACAAATACGCGCGCGATGCCGCGCTCCCTCAAGCGTTCCGTGAGTTCGGTGCCCTCAAACCCGCTGTAGGCTTCGGCATCCGGCTCGGTCCCTTTGTCAATGATGACCGCATGACTGGGCAACCGCAAATCATCGTGAAACGCAGCACCCGGCGTATCGGCCACACAATGCGGAGGCCAGCTCTCATCCTTGAACTCGGGCTCCTCGCTGAAACTGCAGTGGTTTGGCGGATGCCAGTCGCGCGTAAAAACAACACACCCAAATTTCGGTGTCAGCGCATTGAGTACCGGCACCACTTCATCGCCCTTTTCCACCGCCATCGCCCCGCGTGGGCAGAAATCCTTCTGGACATCCACCACAATCAGCGCGTCGGTTGCCTGCACCTTCAAAGCGTCTTCCATGGAACGGTCCTCCTTCCGCTGGTTTCGCGCCCAATGGCTGATACCCCATTATTCAACCACAACCGGGCCCCTCAAAGAAAGCCCCTCAAAGAAAGCGCGAGTCCCGGAAACGGGGACTGTACCAAGCGAGCGAGTCTCCGAGCGAGACGGGACTGTGGAACTGTTGAAAAACCCTTCCGCGTCCCGAAGATTTGGCAATCGCTCGTGCATGTCCCGAGTCCTTCTCGGTTCGGTGGTGCCCCGAAGGGGCTATCTAGA
>SLSB01000108.1 GCA_007130675.1 Candidatus Hydrogenedentota bacterium
GAATGGACCGTACGCGGGGCAAACGCCATCATTGCCCTGCGCTGTGCCATCCAATCAGGCCGGTTCGAAGATTACTGGGAAGACCGCGTCGGCTAAAACCCACAAATCTGACGCAGGCCCCCACCCGAGGCAAACGGTTTTTGCATGCATGGATTGCGATTGTCAGATACCGCAGGTTACTGCGAGGTATTCCAACACAATCTGTTGGCAGAAAACACGCAGGTGCTTTCTTCACAGCCCGATTCTGTCCCGGCACCTTACAGCCGCAGCGCATCGAGGGGTTTCATGTCGTTTTGCGATTGCTGCTGCTGGGCCGGTTGTGGTCAGTTCTGCTTGCCCTGTTCGTGCGCTCGGCGCTCGGCTTCTCGCAGACGCTTGCGGAAGTCTTTGTCTCCGAGGGTCTGGTGAAAGAGTGCGCGCTCGTCATTGCGATACTGCGCGCGGATATAGCGGAGATCCCAGATGGCCAGGAAAAGCGCGGCAGCAAAAAACACCAGGAAAACAATCCAATAGACCGCGAAGTGCGTGAGTGATTGCCGGGGGAGATCCCAATGAAGCCCACCATAAGCCAAGACGGCACTGCCCGCTAAGGCGATGCCGCCTACTATACGCCATTTTGTCTGAAGGGTCATCGAGAACGTTGCCCTTCCACGCAGTGCCATCTGCCTACCGATGCGGTACCCAGACGCGTTCTTCGTAAGTCTCTCCGGACGGTGTCCGTACCAAACGGGTTTCATAGTGGCCACTCACAACTGGGCCGCTCGAGCGGTATGCGGTGGGCTGGTGGGGAGGGTGAACAGGGCGACGTCCGGCCTTGTCGATTTGGTCTCCGACCAGAGCACCCGTAAGCGCACCGATGCCCGCGCCGATTAATGCGCCTTCACCACCCTTTCCAACCTGGTGCCCGAGAATGGCCCCCGTCCCGGCGCCAAGCGCACCGCCTACCACCGCGCCATCTTGTACCGGCGTCGTATGGCACCCTGCCGCCAAGAGCGCTGCGCCGGTCGCAATTACTAAAGCTACCAATACGTTACGCCGCATGACACGCACTCCTTATCATCTTCGAAGCTCACTCTATTGTACCACACACACTGTTGGGAAGAGCGGCCTTACTTCGGCTCCTTTATCCCAATAAATTGACGCAGTTTCAGGGAATATATTCAAAACGGGGGTGCGAGGAGTCTCCCAGATCCCCAACTCGAATCGGGCCGCTCGTTCGTCCCCATGCCACTCTTCCATTCTTCAAATGCCTGGCGGGCGAAACGGGCGAATATTTCTCCATCACGGGTGTAATAGGCGGCAGCAGGGCCAGCGTTCCCGGCGAATCGGGTCCGCGAAAGGAGGAAAGGAAATGTTTGCGATTGGTATTGACATACCCCAGCATTGGCGGGGTACACTGTTTCGAGGGGATATCGCGGCGCCGCCTGGGTGCCATGCCGGCCGAAGCGTACACGCCGCACAATGTGGGGAGTTCCTGCCATGACAACGGTGTTCATTATCTGCGCGGCGCTGGGGTCGGCCATTCTCATTATTCAACTGATCATGCTGTTGATGGGCTTCGGTTTTGACAGTGATGTGGGCGACGGTCTTGGCGGAGACGTGGACGGTTTGGACGCAGGCGCTGACGGGGATCTTGATCTCTCGCAAGACCAGGGTTCTTCGTGGTTTTTCAGCGTGCTGTCAGTACGCTCGGTAGTGGCGGCGCTGGCTTTCTTCGGGTTGGCAGGCCTGGCGATGGAAGCAGGCGGCGCTCCTGTCTATATCACCGTTGTCGTGGCCTGCGGAGCCGGTGCGGTGGCCATGATTATCGTCGCCTGGCTCATGCGCCTGCTGTACAGCCTGAGTGCCGAGGGCAATATCCACATTGCACGGGCGGTGGGCCTTCCGGGGTTTGTATATCTTTATGTGCCCGGGGCGCGCGCCGGCTCGGGAAAAGTCACTGTCGAGATTCAAGGACGCAGCATGGAGTTTCTTGCTATGACGGACGGGGCGCCGTTGCCGACGGGCAGCCCCATCACGGTGGTTGGGGTCATTGGGCCGGACACCCTCGAGGTGACTCCGGCCCACGAGGGGAAGGAGTAAACCTGAAATGGGATTCTACATCGGTCTGATCATTGTAATGGGGATAGTGATATTCCTCAGCTTCGTGTTACTTTTGGCTACCCGCTACAAGCGATGCCCCAGCAACCGGGTGCTTGTCATCTTCGGTAAGGTGCGCGGAAATACCCCAGCGAAGTGTATCCATGGCGGCGCGGCGTTTGTGGTGCCGCTTATCCAGGACCACGCCTATTTGAGCCTCGAACCGTTCCAAATTGCCATACCACTCAAAGATGCGCTGTCTATCGAGAACATCCGGGTCAACGTTCCCAGTGTCTTTACCGTGGCCATTGGTACGCAGTCCGAGATCATGCAGAATGCGGCCATCCGTTTGCTTGGGCTCGATTCCCAGGAGGTCAAACGGCAGGCCGAAGACATTATCTTCGGACAGTTGCGCCAGGTGATCGCCTCGATGAGCATCGAGGACATCAACCGCGACCGCGACAAGTTCCTCCACAACATCCAGTCGTCGCTCGAACCCGAGCTTCGCAAGATCGGCATGGTGCTGATCAACGTGAATATTACCGACATTACCGACGAATCAGGCTACATCGAGGCCATCGGGCAGAAGGCCGCCTCGCAAGCCATCCAGCAGGCCCGCGGCGACGTCGCCGAGCAGGTCAAGATCGGTGAAGTTCGGGTCGCCGAAGCCGAGCGCGACAAACTGGTCAATGTTGCCGAGGCAACGAAAGAACGCGAAATCGGGACGCGTAGCGCCGAGCGCGCCCAGGCCGTCCGCGTGGCTGAGTTGGCCAAAGAACAGACGGTCGGCGAGCGGCAGGCCGCATTCCAGGGCGATGTCGAAGTGAAGGATGCCGAGCGTGACATGCGTGTCCGGGTTGCCGGAGCCAATGCGGCCGCGATCGAGGGTGAAAACGAGGCAAAAGCCACCGTTGCCAACTCGAATGCGGGTCTCCAGGTCAAAGAGGCCGAGGCCTATCAACTCGGCGAAACGCGCAAACGTGAGGCCGAAGCATCCGTGCTCGAGGCGCAGTACCGTGCTCAGGCCAAAGCCGCGCTCGCGGACGCCGAACGCGTCGAAGCCGAGCGCCGTGCCGAACTCGAGGCGCCCGCCAAGGCGCAGAAAGCCAGGACCATCGTCGAGGCGGAAGCCGAGGCCGAGAAACGGCGCATCGAAGCCCAAGGCCAGGCAGCCGCCATTTTCGCCAAGCTCGAGGCCGAAGCCAAAGGTCAGTTCGAGATACTCGCGAAAAAAGGCGATGGGTTGAAGCGGATCATTGAAGCCTGCGGCGGTTCCAACGAGGCGTTCCAGCTTCTTATGCTCGAGCATCTGGAAACCCTCGCCGCAACCTCGGCGCAGGCTATCTCGAACATCAAGTTCGACAAAATCGTGGTGTGGGAAAACGGCGGCAATGGGCAAGGAGGCAGCACCGCGAACTTTCTCCACAATCTCTCGCACACGCTGCCGCCGATGCTGCAGGTGATGAAAGACATCGGCGGCATTGAAGTGCCTGAGTATCTGGCCAAGCTGACGCCTGAAAGCGCGGGCGAGGCAGCCAGCGGCTCAGGAGTGCCTGACGCTGAGACCAGAACCGTGGCGCCCGGGAAGGAAGCAAAAGGTTCGAGCCCCGGGGCTACGTCGGCTCAGTGAGCGTGTTCCATTGCAGTGCCAAGGCGGCCGTGCGACTATATGTCAAGTCGTCCGGCCGCTCTATACTTTGGCGACGCACCCAGCGTAGAGGACGCGGTCTGGTCGCTCCATATCCCGCGTGACTGGTTCGAAGACGAATAGTTCAGTTTTTCGTGTTGCAGCCGTGATTGCTCGAAAAACGGGGTATGTTTTGGCTGCGGGTGTATTGTGATTATCGCGATTTCGTGCCATACTCATCATAGCCGCCCGTACGGAGTTCCTTGAGTGGCCAGGGGGACCGGACATGGGGTAAAGAACGAACAGGGTTTTGAACTTGTGGATTCCGAGCGTCCCCAGCACTGGTTGTTCGAGGAGCGGCTGCTCGCCGAACGCCTGTACGTGCAGAGTATCGTGCGTTTCTTTGTCGTCGCGGGCATTGTCGTTGGGGCATTCTTCGCGCGTTATCTGGTGGGGATCCAGGACCTCGATGCGGAAGGTCTCGTCGTATTGGCTGCCGCGCTCGGCATCTTCAATTTGGGCGCTTTCGTTGCGGCTCGCCAATTCCGCGGCGCATCGCTCTCTCCCGCGAATTTTGGGTTGCTTCAGAGCATCATGCATACCACGATTGCCGTGGATATTCTGTTTATCACCGTCGCGTTGTGGTTTGTGGGAGGCGCGAAATCCCCGTTTCAATCGTTTTACCTGCTTCACCTGATGCTGGCCTCGGTCTTGCTGAGTCGGCGGGCGGCAATCATTCACGCGCTCAGTGCGTATCTTCAGTTTTCAGCGCTCGTTCTGGGACAATGGTTCGCGATTATCCCCGTTCGCTTTCCTGCGGGCGCCGTCAACAGCCCAGTGCCGCTCGATGGCAGGTTCGTGCTGACCGTGCTGGTCGTGCAGGGGCTCATTATGGGCTTGGGCGTCTATCTCGTCACCGGTCTGTCGCAAATGCTTCGAAGAGGCGAAGCCCGGCTCGAGCGGGTTAACGAGGAACTCACCCGATTGTCCGCGATGCGGCAAGGGTTTCTTCAGATTACCCTGCACGACTTGCGGGCCCCTGTGGATGCCACGACCATGCTTGTGCGGAACATATCGGACGGACTCTGCGGGCCGCTGACGGAAAAGCAGTGCGACTGGCTGTCACGGTGCCGGAAGCGTCTGCGAGAACTCTCGGCCATGCTGCATGATTTCGAGAACCTCGCCATGCTGGGTTCGGAAGCCATCGAGCGGCAGCGCCGCCCCATCAAAATTGCCCCGTTTCTCAAAAACATTGCCGACGAATACCGCGAGATTGCCGAATCCCACGGCCACACGTTTGCCCTCGACATTCACCTGATGAGGGCTGAAGTCATGGGGATCGAGCGTTTGCTTCACGAGGCCGTCGCAAACCTGTTGACCAACGCCATCAAATATACGCCTGAAGGAGGAACGCTGGCTCTGCGGCTCAAGGAGCGCGAGGAAGCGGTCGCTATTGAAGTGCAGGATACCGGGATCGGCATTGCCGAAGAGGACCGCTCCCGGTTGTTTGATGAATTCGTGCGGCTCTCGGCCGGGGCGGCCGCGAAACGCAAAGCGCCTGGTACCGGATTGGGGCTTTCGATCGTCCAGAGAATCGTCGAAATGCACGGGGGCGATGTCGAATTGGAAAGCGCACTGGGCAAGGGAAGCATGTTCCGGATCGTCCTGCCACGAAGTGATGTGACGCACGAGGAAGCATGACGGTTACCCCGGATATTTCACAGCCGCCTTCTTCCCGACCCAAATCTGCGCATAGCTCACCAACTCAGGCGTGCCTGGGTTGGTGAGATATTGCGCTTATCCCCTTGGTCTCGCTGTCTGCACCGCTTCCGCGATCTCTTCAATGGCCGTCTCTACGTCCACCGAAATCCCTTGTCCGAACGCAACGCTGCACGGTTGAATCCCGAGCACCACGATTCGCGCGTCTGTGTGGCTTTGCAGGTGCGCGATAAGCAATCCCAGAGAAATGCCGTGGGTATGCAACGAGGTCTCGGCCATCTCGCTGTCCTCGAACACGCGCCATTGGCCTGGCGCGAGGCCCATGTCTACCGCATCGATAAACACGACGGTATCGGGCTGTTGTTTTGCAATGAGCCCGAGGCAGTTTTCGGGCGTCGTCTCCGCATTGATGCACAGGCAATCGCATAGGCCGTCCATGCGGCGCATCAGTGCTGGCCCTGCCCCGTCATCGCCCCGCAGGGGATTGCCCATGCCCACGAGTACGGTGCGGCCCTGAAGAAGATCGCGGAACGCAGGGGCTGGCCGTTCTTCGGACTTACGCGGATTCCGCGCTGGTGACACTTGCCTGTTCCTCGACGGTCATTGTTGTCGTTCGTCGGCACCGGGCACAGAGTATTTTGAACCGATCCGAGCGGTTTTGGTCCGCTTTGTGCGCGACAAGGAGATCGTCGGCCAAGCCCAACTGTTTCATGCGGGTGAGATACAACGTGGGACTTGAGTACGCGAGTTCTCCGAGTCGGTTCGCAATCCACAGCAAATGGGCCGTACATCCCACGGCGTCGCCGCAGATCTCGCACAATTGAAGCTCTTTCTCGATGGTCTCGAAAGCGTTTGCCCGGTCAAAAAAAGTCAGGTCCCACTCGGTGGACAGCTTGATGCCCAGATGGTCAGCGATGCACGCGGCCTCGCACTGACCGCAGAAGATGCAGGTGTCGAGATAATGGATCATGACCCGAACCGGCGGGTCGTCGTCCATGCGGTCCTCGTGTGCGATGGCATTCACAGGGCAGACCGCTTCACAGGCAAGACACCCGACGCATTTCCCCGCGTTGAACTTGGGAAGTCCCCGGAAATTTTGGTGCGGCGTGTGGGTCTCACGGGGAAACGAAGAGGTGTATGGTCCCTTGATGAGCGCCTTGACGGCCTCGCCCAGTTCGCGAACCTTTGGCAGCTTCATTTCGTGTCCTCCGCGTATTCAGCAGGGCCTTCCGAGGCATCGGCCGCCTCCAGGCCCTTATCTTCCAAATACCTGTCGATTACACTACCCTCCCAAAGCCTGACTCCCGCCGCGTGTGCGCCTTTTGCGATGACATGGGCCGAAACCGGGGCGGTCAGCACCACAAACACGATGCAAAGCAGCGCTTTCAAGCCGCCTCCTGAGAACCCCAGCATCAAAAAGACCCCGAAGAGAATGCTGCACGTTCCCAGCGTCACGCATTTGGTCGCGGCCTGGAGACGGTTGTAGACATCGGGCAGGCGCACCAAACCCAGGCATCCCAACACATCAAACGCAAGCCCTACCCCAACAAACCCCATGCCTGCGATGGTGGCTACTTCATTCATCCAGTGGCCTCCCTTCGAGGTATTTCGCTAGCGCAAGCGCTCCGATGAAGCTCATCAGTGCCCAGGAGATGCCGATGTCCAGATACCACGAGTGCCCCGTGCCGACCGCGAGAATCGCGCATGCCCCCACGATCAGCACCCCGAAGATGTCTATGGCAACCAGACGGTCCGCGGGCGTAGGCCCTCGAAGCACCCGAAACAGGCACAGAAACGCGGAAAGAATCAGCAGATAAAACACCGCCGATACGAAACCCCTGTGCGCCGCCTCTTGCCCAAGGTCGAGAGGAAGCGGCCGAAAGACCGCCAGGACCGTTACGCCTGCGATCAACACCGCGCCAATAATCCAACGTATTCCACTCATTGGTGCTCCGCCTATTCGAAGATCTCTTTCAGTATGTACTCGAACCGCCCGACAATATCCTCGCTCGCCGCCTCGACATCCTCGTGCTTTACGTCGATGCAGTGCACGTAGATCTCGCTGTTTTCGCTGTTGATGTCGACCGTCATGGTTCCCGGGGTCAGGGTAATGGCATTGGCCAGAAACGTCAGCCCGACATCCGATTTCAGGTCGGTACGAACCTTTACAATCCCCGGCCGGATCGGGAGTTTGGGATTCAGCACGCGCCAGGCCACGTCGAGATTCGCTCTGAAACACTGCCAGACGAATACGGGAACGAAGATAAAGCAAAAATACCAATACCGCACGGGGTTCTTGAACAGGTGGGGCCGACGTACAAAGAGGTGGCCTGTGATAAGGGTCGCGAGTCCGGCCACAAGCACCCCCGCGGCCGAGGCCATCGGCTCCGGTGGCCACGTCAGCAGCACCCAGGCCAGCATTGCGAACACAAAGAACACCACCCGGCTCATATCTCACCTCGCTTCCGTCATCATAATTTGGACATACTCGGTCCCGCGCACTAACACGTTCGAAGCCAGCCCGAGAAACGGCTCGCGCATGTCCGGCAGAAGAAGCAGCCCGCCCAGCACACACAGACATGCGAATGCCGAGACCGACAGTTGCATGAAGACCGGCGCCTCTTTCACTTGGGCCCACTGCTTGCGCAACGATCCGAAAAACGCATAGCGCATCACCTTCATGAACGAGGCCAGCGTCAGAATGCTTGCCAGGACCGCCCAGAACGCGTACCCGTAGCGTTCGACCTGTACCGCGGCAAGAATGATCAGCAGCTTGCTCCAGAAACCGTTAAACGGCGGAATCCCGGCGATAGACAACGAGGCGATGAGGGTTGTCGCGGAGGTCACGGGCATCTTATTGCGCAGACCGCCCATGTTGCGCAGGTCGCGCGTGCCGGTGGCATACTCGACCGCGCCGGAATCGAGAAACAACAGCGACTTGAAGAACGAGTGATTGAGAAGATGAAACAGGCCGCCCATGATGCCCAGCGGAGTCCCCAGTCCGATGCCCAAGATGACATAACCGATCTGGCTGATCGAGTGATAGGCGAGCAGACGCTTCAAGTCCCACTGGCCAATGGCCAGAAATACACCGAGCACCATCGAAAGCGCCCCCAAAATCATCAGGATGGACAGGACATGCTGCGGCGCTCCAAATATGTTGAAAAAGACGCGGCATAGTGCGTACACGCCAAGCGCTTTGATCAGCACCCCGGAAAGCATCGCCGAGATGGGCGCGGGAGCCGACGGATGCGCGTCGGGAAGCCATGCGTGAAACGGGACAACCGCCGCCTTCATGCCGAATCCCATCAGAAACAACACGCTCACCAGCATCATCAAAGGCCCGGTCTCGGAGCTCATCATCAGGATGCGCGCCATGTCGGCCATGTTGAGCGTCGAGGTATGCGCGTACAACATCGCAATTCCCAACAGGATGAACAGCGACCCGATGGTGCCCATCACCGCGTACTTGAAGGCCGCCTCGAGCGCATGTTTTTCGGTGCCGAACGCCACCAGGCCATAACTGGCGACCGCCGCCACCTCGAGAAACACGAACAGGTTGAACAGGTCGCCCGTCACGATTACGCCGTTCATACCCGCGACCATGAGGAGAAACAGGACATAAAAGTTCCATTTCGCTGTGAACCGGTTGAGGTAGTCGATGCAGAAGAGCAGAACCCCAAACGCAACCACATTGACCGTCACCAGCATGAACGCCGTCAGTCCGTCGAGCACCATCGAGATGCCGAACGGCGCTTCCCATCCGCCGACGCGATACACCAAGACGGCCCCCGAGGCGGCGATTCTTGCCGCCCAGAGCGAGGCGACCAGTGCCAGAAGACCGCTCAACAAGGCGAGCGCCTGAGCGACCGGGGCACTTTTCCGCCCGAGCAGTGCGGCAAGAAACGCCCCTGCAAGAGGAAGGGCAACCACCAGGGGCATGAACGCCGCGTTGTCCATATCAGCCTTTTAACTCCCTGATTTCGTTGATGTCGTACGTTCCATACTTGTCGTAAATGCGCATCGCGATGGCTGCCATCAGGGCGGTAGTCGCCAGGCCAATGACAATGGCGGTGAGCACGAGCGCATGCGGCAGGGGGTCTACCATGGGCGGCGTCTCGATGACCGGTTTCACCGGCATAATCGGGGCCATGCCCTCGGCGCGGTACGCAACCAGAACCAGGAACAGATTCACGGCACACTCGGCTATCACGATGCCCAACAGGATCTTAATCAGGTTCCGTTTGACAAGAACGCAGTAGATGCCCAATGAAAACAGCACAAAACACAGAATATACGCTGTCATGGCCGCCGCTCCGATTCCGGGTTGAGAATTACCAAGGCCAGGAATACCGCATACAGGCCGCCGCCAACCTTGAGGCAGATCGCCATGTTGCTCAGCGGTATCGTTCCCGCGCTCACGACACTATGCGGCTCGCCTTGCGGCAGCACGTTGGCGAAGAAATGCCCCGCGCCGAACCCCAGGAAAGCTATCGCGAGAAACGCGACGGCGCCCACACTCTCCATCAACGCGGCGCGGGTTTCGGCAATCGCGTGAAATGCTTGTCTTCTCCCAAACGCCAGAAGCAGATGGATAAACGACAGGGCAATAATGACCCCGCCCGGGAAGCCGCCTCCCGGCGTCAAGTGCCCGTGCAAGACAATGTAGATGCCGTACAGCAAGATGAGACCTACCGTGAGGCGCGTGATCGTTTTCACGATCAACGACATCCCTTCCCGACTGCCCGTTTCATTTTGCTGTGGATTCGTCATTTGCGTCCATATCCTTTTTCCCGACACGCCGCAGCACCGCGACGGTGCCCATGACAGCGGCAAACAGCACGGTCACCTCGCCCAGTGTGTCGAAGGCCCGGTAATCAAGCAGAATCGCCGACACGAGATTCACAGCGCCCGTTTCCGCGGCCCCTGCCTCGATGTAGCGCTCGGAAACGCGCATGATGGGCGCCCCCACCGGCGGAAGCTCCGCGAGGCTGACCCACGCCGCAATCAAGAAGACGATGACAAACACGCCCGCCACACCCGCCATCCGCACGTTGCTCTGATGCGGAGAACGCGGGAGACCCTGCCGTATCGTGACGCGAATCAGGATCACCACCGTGATAATCTCGACCACCAACTGAGTAATCGCCACATCCGGGGCTTTGGCGATAAGCGCAATGAGGGAAAGGCCCAGCCCCACGACCCCAACAGCAATGACCGATGACAGCAGATCGCGCACCTGGATGGCGATCACCGCCCCGATGATCATGACGATTAAGATCGCGTAAATGGCTGTCATGGCGCCCACCCCATCATCATGAGAAACAAAACGGCCATTCCCAGCAAGCACCATACGAGATACGTCGGCAACTCGCCGCTGTGCGCTTCCGAAAACAGCTTGCTTACCCCAAACGTGGCTCTCGA
>SLSB01000122.1 GCA_007130675.1 Candidatus Hydrogenedentota bacterium
GCCGAAGACGGGTATGGCCATCGGCACCATGATGTCCGAACCGCGTCCGGTCGACGTCAACACGGGAAGCAGAGCCAGAAGGGTGGTGGCCGAAGTCATCAGACAAGGCCGGATCCGCCGGCTCGCGCCCGCCACGGTGGCGTCGCGAATCCCGCGCACCGACTCGGGACGGCGTCTCGCGAAACTCTGGTCGAGAAACGTGGCGATGACCACGCCATCGTCCGAGGCGATGCCGAACAGCCCGAGGAACCCGACCCAGATCGCCACGCTCAAGTTGATTTCATGCATCTGGAACAGGTCGCGCATGTTGACTCCAAACACGCCGAAATTGAGGAACCAGGGCTGGCCATAGAGCCATATCAGAATAAACCCGCCCGACCATGCGAGCGCGATGCCCGAAAACACCAGCAGCGTCGTGGCTACCGACCGGAACTGCAGGTAGAGGATGACAAAGATGAGAAACAGCGAGAGCGGCAACACAACAGCCAGCGTGCGCTGCGCCCGCACCTGGTGTTCGTACTCGCCCGCGAAGGTGTAGCTGACACCCCGGGGCAGTTCGAATTCGCCCGCGGCGATTTTCGATTCGATATAGTCCCGGCTTTGCTCGACCACGTCCACTTGGGCATACCCGGGCCTCATGTCGAACAACACATAGCCCACCAGGAAGGTGTCTTCGCTCCTGATGAGCTGAGGTCCCCGGACATAGTTGATGTCCGCCAGTTGAGCAATGGGAATCTGAGCGCCGGTGGGCGAGGGCACGAGGATCCGCCCGATGGTCTCGATCTGGTCGCGCAGTTCACGCTTGTAGCGCACGCGGACCGGATAGCGCTCGCGGCCCTCGACGGTCGTGGTGACGTTTCGGCCGCCTATGGCCACCTCGATGATATCTTGCACGTGCCGGATGCTGACGCCGTAGCGTGCGATGGCCTTGCGGTCGATGTCAATCTCGAGGTAGGGTTTGCCCACGATCCGGTCGGCAATGACCGCGTCGGCCTCGACGCTGGGCACTTCTCTCAGCAACCGTTCGATCTCGAGACTCACGCTCTCGATGGTCTCGATATCAGGCCCGCGCACCTTCACGCCCATTGGCGCGCGCATGCCGGTCTGCAGCATGACCAGGCGCGCGGCAATCGGCTGCAGCCGCGGGGCCGAGGTCGTTCCCGGAATCTCGGCGGCCGCAACGATCTCGCGCCAGATGTCGTCGGGCTCGCGGATTTCATCGCGCCACTGCCGGTAGGGTCTGCCGCGCCGGTCGGGAATCAACTCGCCGTCGGCGTCGCGGACAAATTCGCCCTGCTCGCGGTCGTACCGGAACGTGAGGCGCCGGCCCGCTTCATCCGTGATGTATTCGGGTTTGTAGTTGATGACGGTCTCGATCATTGAGACCGGCGCCGGGTCGAGGGGGCTCTCGGCGCGGCCGATCTTGCCTACGACCAACTCAACCTCGGGGATGGCCGCGATCGCCTGATCCTGGTACTGGAGTATCTCGAGCGCCTCGCCAATCGAGGCGTGGGGCATGGTGGTCGGCATATACAAATACGAGCCTTCGTCAAGCGGGGGCATGAACTCTCTGCCGAATCCTGGAAACGTGTGGACGAGCGCGGTCCATATGGCGGTTTGCCGCACCCGCTGTCCGGAAATGCCCACGCGCTCGAGCGTGTTCGGCACAAACCCGAACACATACCCGAATCCCAGCCAGGCCGTGAACCCGGTGAGCACAATCGCGAGTGCGGCCGCGATGTAGACGGCCTTGTGGTCGAGAAACCACCGGAGTATCCGCGGGTAAACGCGCCGGAAGACACCAAAGAAGGCAAGCAGTCCCCCAATCACCACTGCAACGAACACGAAGTTGCGAAGCGTGCCGCGCTCGGGACCGAGGGGACTCCATGCACTGGTGAGCAGCAGGCCGACCGCCAGCACCGCGGCCGCGTTGGCGGCGATGGTCATGGCGTGGTGCATACGCGACGGGAAGACATCGCGCAACAGGAAATACGCACCGATCACGGCAAGAGCCGCACCGAACCACCATGGGGCGAAGAACAGCGCAACGGCGCCCGCAAGCACCACGGCGGCGCCTGCGATGCGCCGCGTTTTCGCGCCCGGGGGCCGCGCGGCGATCACGAGGTGCGCCACGGGGGGAATCAGCACAATGGCGATGATCATCGCCGCGATAAGTGCGAAGGTCTTGGTAAACGCCAGTGGCCTGAACAACTTCCCTTCTGCTGCCGTCATCGTAAACACCGGCAGGAAACTCACCACCGTGGTGGTCACGGCCGTAAGGACCGCGCTGCCCACCTCGCTCGCCGCCTCGAATACCGCGTGGAGCCGGCTGTCATCGGGCCCCGCCTCGCCAAGCTTCTGCAGGATGTTCTCCGAGATCACGATCCCCATATCGACGATCACGCCGATGGCGATGGCAATGCCCGACAAGGCGACGATGTTGGCATCGACTCCGACGGTCCGCATGGCGATAAAGCACATCAGGACCGCGAGCGGCAGCAGGCCGCTGATTAGCGCCGAGCTGCGCAAGTGGCGCACCAGTACGATCACGACGATGATGGTCACGAGAATCTGCTGAGACAGCGCGCTGCTCAACGTGCCCAGCGTTTCGTAGATCAAGCCGGTGCGGTCGTAGAACGGAACGATCTCGATCTTGCTGATGGTGGCCCATTCCGGCCACGTTTCGCGGTCATTGTCGCGCAGCCACGCCAGCCATGCGGGTTGATTGATCCCCGCCCC
>SLSB01000022.1 GCA_007130675.1 Candidatus Hydrogenedentota bacterium
GCGCATGAGTCATATCGAGTTGGTCATAGGCGATTCGTAAAGGTGAGGCCTCGATGTCGAGGCCGCAAGATGAGGAGAGGACCGTGGGTCAGAAGGTACATCCGTTGGGTTTCCGCTTGGGTGTTATCCGCACGTGGAGCTCGATCTGGTATGCAGACAAGGAATACGCCAATCTGCTGCATGAGGATTTGAAGCTGCGCGATTACATCAAGCGTCGTTTGTACAATACCGGTGTAGCGCGCATCGACATCGAGCGCGCCGGTCGCAAGGCCAAGGTGCATATCCACACGGCACGGCCGGGCCTGGTCATCGGGCCGCGCGGCGCCGAGGTGGACAAGCTACGCTTCGAGTTGGAGCGGCTTACCGGGCGCGAGCTCCTTATCAACATTCACGAAGTGTTCAGTCCCGAATTGAGCGCGCAGCTTGTCGCCGAGGCCGTAGCGTCGCAGTTGGAGCGCCGTGTATCGTTCCGGCGCGCGATGAAGAAGACCGTTCAGAGCACGATGCGCCTGGGCGCCCAGGGCATTCGCCTGCGGGTTTCGGGCCGGTTGAACGGGGCCGAGATCGCCCGGTCGGAAGAGACGCGCGCGGGCAGTGTGCCGTTGCACACGCTGCGCGCCAATGTGGATTATGGATTTGCAACGAGTTACACGACGTACGGGACCATCGGCGTGAAATGCTGGATCTACCATGGCGACGTCGAGCGCGGCGAACGGGTCTCGGGCCTGCCGGAAGCACGGCCTGCCACGGGACGCAGGGAATCGCGCGGCCGGGGCGGCGCGGAAAAAGGCCAGCGCCGTTAGGCGCAGCCCTCATTTGATTTCGAGGAGAAGATAACCGATGTTGATGCCTAAACGAGTCAAGCACCGCAAGGTGCATCGTGGCCGGCGCTCGGGTGCGTCGAAAGGCGGCACGAAAGTCGATTTCGGCGAGTTCGGGTTGAAGGCGATGCAAGATGGCTGGGTGACTGCCCGGCAAATCGAGGCCGCGCGTATTGCGTTGACCCGCGCGATTCGACGCGGGGGCAAGATTTGGATTCGCGTGTTTCCCGACAAGCCCATCACCAAGAAACCCGCCGAGGTGCGCATGGGTAAGGGAAAAGGCGCGCCCGAAGAGTGGGTGGCGGTGGTGAAGCCCGGGCGGATTATGTTCGAGTTGGAAGGGGTTTCGGAGACGCTTGCGCGCGAGGCGGTGCGTTTGGCGGGCCACAAGCTTCCGATTGCAACCAAGTTTGTAACGCGGGTCTAAGGGCGCTTTGCGCGCTTCCGCATGGAGAGGTACGGTGAAGGCATCTGAAATTCGTGAGTTGACGGATGAGGAACTGCGGCAACGGTTGCGTGAACGCACCGATGCGCTGTGGGCGTTGCGTATGCAGAAGGTAACGGGTTCGGTGGACAATGTTCGGGGCGCTCGCAACGCCCGCCGGGATATTGCCCGCATAAAGACCATCATTCGTGAACGGGACATCGCGCAAGCGAAGCAAGCAAAAGAGGCGAAATGACAATGGCGGAACGGGGCCAGACAAAAGTGCGCGTGGGTGTGGTGACAAGCAGCGCGATGGACAAGACGGTGACGGTGGCGGTCGAGCGCACCGTGCCGCATGCCCTCTACAAGAAAGCGGTGAAGCGCACGAAGAAATTCAAAGCGCATGACAAAGACAATAACTGCAACGTAGGCGACGTGGTACGCATTGCGGAAACCCGCCCTATGAGCAAGACCAAGCGCTGGCGCGTCATGGAAGTCGTGCGCCGCGCCGACTGAGCGGTAACGAAGGAAGCGTCGTCATGATACAGATTTACTCGAACCTAAACGTGGCCGACAATACCGGAGCGCGTCGGTTGCGGTGCATTCAGGTAATGGGTGGAACCCGCCGCCGCTACGCCCGGGTGGGCGACATTATCACGGCCACCGTCAAAGAGGCCTTGCCCAATTCCAACGTCAAGAAGGGCGACGTGGTCAAGGCGGTGGTTGTGCGAACGAAGAAAGACACGCAGCGGCGCGATGGCACCGTTATCCGGTTTGACTCGAACGCCGCAGTGCTGATTAACGCCAACAAAGAGCCCCAGGGCACGCGCATATTCGGGCCGGTGCCGCGCGAGCTGCGCGAAAAAGGGTTCATGCGGATCGTCTCGCTGGCGCCGGAGGTTGTGTGACGGTTCTTTCGAATGTCGACAAGGCGAATAACAGTTTGAGGAAACAGGGCAATGCATATTCATAGAGGCGATACGGTGGTGGTCATCACCGGCAAGTACAAGGGCAGCCGGGGCCGCGTGCTGCGGGTTCACCCCAAGACCGAACGTGTGACGGTCGAGGGCGTCAATCTTATTAAGCGGCACACCCGGCCTTCGCAGCGCAGCCAGCAAGGCGGCATTATCGAGCGCGAGGCGCCAATACACGTCTCGAACGTGTTGCCCTGGTGCGAAGCGGCCGGGCGGCCGTCGCGCGTGGGAATCAAGCGTCTCGAGGATGGTTCGCGGGTTCGATACTACAAAATTAACGGTGAGACATTGAACGAGTAGCTGGTGCGATCCGCACGTATGAGGCGGACGCTCCGGCGGATGGAGAACAACCGTGGCGGCGAGATTAAAAGAGCAATACAGGGATACGATTCTTCCCGAGTTGATGAAGGAACTCGGGCGAAAGAACGTGATGAACGTTCCTAAACTGGAAAAGATCGTAGTCAACATGGGCGTGGGCGACTCGCAGACCGAACCCCGGCTTATGGAAGAGGCGATGGAGTCGCTGGCCCTCATCACGGGGCAGCGGGGCAGCATCCGTACTGCCCGGCGCTCCATTGCGGGTTTCAAAGTCCGCGAGGGGGCGAAGATCGGCTGTATGGTCACACTGCGCGGCGAACGCATGTACGAGTTTCTGGACCGGCTCTTGAATGTGGCGGTTCCGCGTATTCGAGACTTTCGCGGACTTTCGCCCAAGAGCTTCGATAAGCAGGGCAACTATACGCTTGGCCTGCGCGAGCAGACGATTTTCCCTGAGGTGAATGTGGACAGCATCTCACGGGTACGCGGCATGAACGTGACATTTGTTATTAAGAATTCGCAAAGCACCGAGGATAGCCGCGCCCTGTTGCGAAAATTCGGAATGCCGTTTCGCAACTAACTGCGTGCGGCGCTAGTGATCAAGGACCAAGGAGGTACCTGTGGCCAAGAAATCCATGATTGCCAAGAGCAACCGGCCGCCCAAGTTTAAGGTGCGGGCCTACAACCGTTGCCGCGTCTGTGGGCGTCCGCGGAGCTATATGCGCAAGTTTGCCTTGTGCCGCATTTGTTTCCGCAATTTGTCGTTGGAAGGCCAACTGCCCGGCGTGACCAAGTCGAGCTGGTAAGGGAGAGGCAAAGTCATGTCGATGAACGATCCAATTGCTGACCTGTTGACCCGCATTCGCAATGCCTTGGGCGCGAAGCACGATGTGGTGGACATTCCCGCATCCAACCTTAAAGAACAGGTCTGCGATGTATTGAAGCGGGAAGGCTATATTGAGGACTATCGCAAGGTGGACGACGGCCTTCAGGGCGTGTTGCACGTCACGTTGCGTTATCTGCCGAATGGCGAGCCCGTCTTGAAGGGGCTGCGCCGTGTGAGCAAACCGAGTTTGCGCGTGCGTACCCGGTGCGATGATATCAAACAGGTCCGCAGCGGGTTGGGGATTACGATCCTAACGACGTCGCGCGGCGTGATGTCGGGCAAGCAGGCGCGCGAGGAGCGGGCCGGCGGCGAGGTTTTGTGCGAGATTTGGTGATGCAGCGCGGCAGCGCAAGAACCGGAATTGAGCCGGCGGACCGCCGGAGACGAAAGGAACGAGAGTTGTGTCGCGAGTAGGGAAATTGCCAATACCGATACCGGATGGGGTGAAGGTGGACTTGTCCCCCACGCACATCAAGGTCACCGGTCCGAAAGGAACGCTGGAAGAGGACATCCATCCAGAAGTCAGTGTTGCCATCGAAGAAAACCAGATCGTGGTCACGCGGCCCAGCGATAAGCCGGAACACCGCTCGCTACACGGTCTGACACGGGCGCTCGTGAACAACTTGGTTGTGGGCGTGACCGAGGGGTACGAACGCGTGCTTCAGATTGAGGGCGTAGGCTATCGGGCGTCGCTCCAGGGCAAGAGCCTCAATCTGGTGGTCGGGCACAGCCACCCTGTGGTGGTCGACCCCCCCGAGGGCATCGAGTTCGGCGTCGAGGGCACGCAGACCATCAAGGTAAGCGGCATTGACAAGCAACGGGTCGGGCAGGTGGCCGCGAACATTCGCGCATGGCGCAAGCCCGAACCCTACAAGGGCAAGGGTATCCGTTATCGCGGCGAACATATTCGCCGCAAGGTCGGCAAAGCGGGCGCCGGTTGAGCGGCCGTTTCTGGGAGTAGGCTACGATGGCGAAAACACAAGAGAGAATCCGCTTGCGCGAGCGTCGGCGTCAACGCGCCCGGCAACACATTGAGGGCACGTCCGAACGGCCGCGGCTGGCGATATTTCGTTCGGCGAAACATATCAGCGCTCAGATTATCGATGATACGGCAGGGCGCACTCTGGCGGCCGCTTCCTCGGTGTCGGCTGATATGCCCGGCGGCGGCAATATTGCCGGGGCGAAAGCCGTGGGCAAGGCGATTGCCGAAAAAGCTCGAAGCGCCTCGATTACGAAGGTGTGCTTTGACCGGGGAGGCAATCTGTACCATGGCCGTGTGAAGGCGCTTGCGGACGCGGCCCGGGAAGCGGGACTGGAATTCTAGCAGAAAGGGACTTGAGCAGCGTGCAACAGAAACGAGACTCCAAAGCAGACCGTCCCGCGCACGATGAGACGGAACAGACGCTCATCGAGCAGGTGGTCAAGATTTATCGTGTCGCCAAAGTGGTAAAGGGCGGCCGGCGCTTCAAATTCAGCGCGATCGTGGTCGTGGGCGACGGGCAAGGCCGCGTCGGGGCAGCTCTTGGCAAAGCTACCGAGGTGCCCGAGGCCATTCGAAAGGCCATCGAGAAGGCGAAGCGTGAAATGTTCGAGGTCCCCATTGTGAGCACGACCATTCCTCACGAGGTGATTGGCCGCTCGGGTGCGGCACACGTGCTGCTCAAACCGGCGTCGCTGGGTACCGGCGTTATCGCGGGCGGCCCAGTGCGTGCGGTGGTCGAGGCTGCGGGGTATCGCAACATCTTGACCAAATCGCTGGGCTCGAACAATGCCACCAACGTGGTATGGGCCGCGATGGACGGCTTGCGGCAGTTGGAAACGGTCGAGACCGTAGGCAAGCGCCGCGGGCTTGACGTGGCGGACATTCTTTAGTGCGATGCAACCATGGCGTGCGGCCTGAGGCTGGGCGCCAAAGCGAATGACCAGGAAAGCATAATGATTGATTTAAGTACGCTGAAACACGCCCCGGGCGCCAGGAAAAAGCGTAAGCGCGTCGGGCGCGGGCCGGGCTCGGGCTCAGGCAAGACCTCGGGCCGAGGCCACAAGGGGCAGAAGTCGCGCTCGGGGTACTCGCGGCCACAAGGGTTCGAAGGCGGCCAGATGCCGATTAACCGACGCCTTCCCAAGCGAGGGTTTTATCACGAAGACCGCTTTGCCATGGAAATTGTGAATCTCGCGCTGCTCGAGAAGACCTTCGAGGCCGGCGCCGAGGTTACCCCGGCCTCGATGGCCGAGGCCGGTCTGGTGCGGGCGTGCAAGGGCGGCGTCAAGATTCTGGCAACCGGAGAGCTTACCAAGAAGCTCACGGTCAAGGTCAATGCAGTCAGCGCCGCCGCGCGTGAGAAAATTGAAGCTGCCGGTGGAACTGTGGAATTGTACGAAGTGCCCGAGAGCCGCGCCAAGACCCGCCGCGGCCGCGGGCGCACAGCCAGAGCCTCAACGGAGGAGTAGTCTGTGTCTCAGCCCGTAGAAGCTTTTCGAAATGCCTTTAGGATTCCCGAGCTGAAGAGCCGCATAATCTTCACGCTCGTGATGCTTGCCGTGTACCGGTTGGGTGCGCACGTGCCCACGCCCGGCGTCGACGGCGCCGCACTCAGTGCCGCAGTGACTCCGGGTGGTCTCTTGAGCTTTTACGATATGTTCTCGGGCGGTGCGTTTGCCAATGCGACCGTGTTTGCGCTCGGGATCATGCCCTACATCAGCGCCTCGATCATCATCCAGCTCTTGACGGCCGTGGTGCCGGCACTCGAGCGGTTGGCCAAGGAAGGCGCCGAAGGGCAGAAAAAGATTACCGAATATACGCGGTATGGCACCATCGGACTATGCATTGTTCAATCGATGTTCGTGGCGGCGTATCTGGTGAACCTGAACAGTCCTACGCTGACCATCGTGCCGAATCCCAACTGGTTCTTTTACGTGTTGTGCATCATATCGTTCACCACGGGCACGGCCTTTATCATGTGGCTGGGCGAGCAGATCAGCGAACATGGCGTCGGCAATGGCATATCCCTCATCATCTTCGTGAGCATTGTCTCGCGGATGCCCGTCGCGGTGTTCAGCATGGTCATGCAGGTGCGCGCCGATGACTTGACACCCTTCAAGGCGATGCTGCTGGTGGTGGTCATGGTGATTGTCATCGCGGGGGTGATTTTGGTCACGACGGGCCAGCGCCGCATCCCTGTGCAGTACCCACGGCAGGTAAAGGGTCGGCGGGTTACGGCTGGCGGGCGAAATTACCTGCCGTTGCGCGTAAACCAGGCCGGCGTCATTCCGATCATCTTCGCCAGCTCGATTCTGATGCTGCCGGGCATGATCGGCGGGGCGGTGGATGTCCCTCTGGTCCAAACCTTCTTCACGGATTGGTTCGGGTATGACAGCCTGTTGTACAATGTCGTCTACGCGGGATTGATTATTTTCTTCTGCTTCTTCTACACGGCGATTACGTTTAATCCCGTGGAGATTGCCGAAAATCTCAAGAAATACGGCGGCGTAGTGATGGGCGTGCGACCTGGCAGAGCCACGGCAGATTATCTCAACCGGGTCATGACCCGTATCACCCTGGTCGGGGCCGTTTTCCTGGCAGGGGTGGCGCTGCTGCCGAAATTCGTGAATACCGGCATGGACATCCGCGATTTCAATATCGCCCAGTTTTTCGGTGGCACCAGTCTGTTGATTCTCGTCGGTGTGGCGCTGGATACCGTACGCCAGATCGAGCAGCATTTGATTATGCGCAACTATGACGGGTTTATGAAGAGCGGGCGCAAGACGCCCGGCCGCCGCTAGACGGGCGGCACACGAACACAAAGGTGAACATGGGACTTCGCATCGTAATGCTAGGCGCGCCCGGCGCGGGCAAAGGCACGCAGGCGGTTCGCATTGCCCAGCGGCTTCAGGTGCCCCATATCTCGACGGGCGATATTTTCCGCGCCCACCTCAAAGAGGGCACCGAGATTGGCCGCGAGGTGCAACAGTATCTCGATGCTGGAAGGTTAGTGCCAGACGAACTGACATGCACGATCGTGGCGGACCGTCTGCAGGACCCTGATTGCCGAAACGGATATGTGCTTGATGGGTTTCCGCGCTCGCTGCCCCAGGCCGAGGCCTTGACGAAACTGCTCGAAGAACGCGGCGGCCGCATTGACATGGCCATCAATATCAATGTGCCCGACGAAGAGATCGTCGAGCGGTTGACGGCGCGGCGCTCCTGCTCGGAATGCGGAAAAATTTTTAATATGAAGTTCAGCCCCTCGGCCAATGGCGATCGCTGCGATGCGCCGGGGTGCCATGGCATGCTCGAACGCCGTACCGACGATGCCGAGGACACCATCCGCGAGCGGTTGCGCGTCTATCACGAGACCACCGAGCCGATTATCGGCTATTACGACAACCAAGGGATATTGCGCACCGTCCCGGCGGCACAGACCGGTCCGGACGGTGTGTTCAAAAAAGTTGAAGAGTTACTGGAAAGCGCAGGAGCCGCGTAGCCGGTGATTGCCCTTCGCGACGAGAGCGAAATCGCGATATTGCGCGAAGCAAACCGCATCGTCTCGGATACGCTGGTCGTGTTGGCCGAGCACGTCAAGCCGGGCGTGTCCACTGGGCAGTTGGATGCCCTCGCCGAAGAGCGTATTCGCGCCGCGGGTGCCGTGCCGTCGTTTCTGGGCTACCGAGGGTACCCCAACAGCACGTGTATCTCGGTGGACGAGGTGATCGTCCACGGAATTCCGGGCGCACGCACGCTGTGCGAAGGGCAGATTGTCAGCATTGATGTGGGCGCGTACTACCAGGGGTTTCATGGCGATGCGGCCCTGTCGGTGGCCTGCGGTGAGGTCGACGACCTCCGCCGCCGGTTGATGGATGCGACCGACCGTGCGCTGGCCGCTGGCGTTCAAGCCGCTCGGGCCGGGAATTACTTGGCGGATGTATCCTGCGCGGTACAGCAGGAGTGCGAACGCGCGGGGTTCAGCGTGGTCCGCGATTTCGTGGGCCACGGGATCGGGCGCGAGATGCACGAGGAGCCGCAGATCCCCAACTTTGATACGGGGGTTCGAGGTCCCCTGCTTCGCGACGGGATGGTGCTCGCCATCGAGCCGATGGTGAACGCCGGCAAGCCCGGCGTCAAAGTCTTGCGCGACGGATGGACCGCCGTGACGACCGACGGGAAGCCGAGTGCGCATTACGAGCACAGCATCGTGGTGCGCAATGGGGCGCCCGAGGTTCTCTCGGCGACGCCGCGCCTGGTCTGGGGCCAGCGCTGAGCATGGAAAGCCTGGAGTGTCATGGCAGGCGAGGCAGGCAAAGGTTTGGATGGAACGGTCACGGAGGCATTGCCCAACGGCGTGTTCCGTGTGGAATTGGATAGCAAACAGGTGGTGCTCGCCCATGTGGCGGGCAAGGACAGCGTGCGCTTTGTACGGGTGCTTCCGGGCGACCGGGTGAAAGTCGAGCTTTCATCGTACGACCTGGGCCGGGGGCGCATCATAAAGCGGTTTCGATAGCAGCGCCGTCTCCAGAGGCGGCACACCGCTCCGAAAGGGAGAGGAAAGATGAAGGTTCGCAGTTCGGTCAAGAAGATATGCGAAAAATGCAAGATCATCCGGCGCCACGGGCGGGTGCGGATCATTTGTGAGAATCCGCGCCACAAACAGCGCCAGGGATAAGCGCTAACCCACTGCACAAGGAGAACGGGTAACATGGCACGAGTTATTGGCGTCGATTTGCCGCGCGAAAAGCGCGTCGAGGCGGGGCTCACCTACATCTACGGCATTGGCCCCACGCGGTCAAGAGAAATCCTGGCAGAGACCAATATCAGCCCCGACACGCGCGTCCGGGATTTGACCGATGAAGAGGTCAGCCGCCTCTCGACGGCCATTCAGGCAAAGTATAAGGTCGAAGGTGACCTGCGCCGCGAGGTCTCGGGCAATATCAAACGTTTAATGGACATAAATTGCTATCGGGGCATGCGGCATAAGCGCGGCCTGCCGGTGCGCGGACAACGCACGCATACGAATGCGCGCACGCGCAAGGGCAAGAAGGGCGCCGCAATCAAGAAGAAATAACAAGGAGGATGGCTTAGGTGGCCACGGACAAACGCAAGAGCAAAAGTAAAAGCAAGAAGCGGCGTACCACGTTAAATGTGACGTCAGGCATGGCGCACATACAGGCAACGTTCAACAACACCATCATCTCGATTGCCGACAATCAGGGCAACGTGATCTCGTCCTCGAGTGCTGGGCAGGTTGGGTTCTCGGGGTCGCGCAAGAGCACCTCGTTTGCCGCGCAGGTGGCTGCGGAAGCCGCCGCGCGCCGCGCGCTCGAGGCAGGGCTTCGCGAGGTGCGCGTCCAGGTGAACGGCCCGGGCGCGGGCCGCGAGTCGGCCATACGCGCGATTCAGGCCGCGGGCCTGAATATCACGCTGATTCGGGATGTGACCCCTATTCCGCATAATGGCTGCCGGCCGCCTAAGCGCCGGCGTGTCTGATGACGCATTGGAACGGCCGGGCCTTGTGGCCTGGGAACAGAAGTAATGGCGGGTGGAAACTGACCTCGTTGCCGGGAGGCGAAAGCGCATGATTGCACAAGACTTTGTCACGCCAAAGTTCGTAAAGACAGAAGAAGACGCATCGCACCAGTATGCGCGCTTCAATATCGAACCCTTCGAGCGGGGGTACGGCACCACCGTCGGCAATTCGTTGCGGCGGGTGTTGCTGGCGTCCCTCGAGGGCTCCGCGGTAACCGCGATCCGCATCGAAGGAGTTCATCATGAATTTTCGGCCATTCCCGGGGTCATGGAAGACGCTACGGATGTGGTCCTGAACTTCAAAAAAAGCCATTTGCGCCTCAACCGGGAAGAGCCGATCATCTTCTCGTTCAAGCACAAAGGCAGCGGGCAGGTGACCGCGGGCGACGTATTCCAGGAACACGATGTCGACGTGTTCAACCCCGACTTGGTCATCTTCACCTCGACCTCGGACTCGACCGTGGTCGAAATGGAGATCAAGGTGGCCCGCGGGCGGGGTTACGTGAGTGCGGAAAACTTCGAGCTCGAGCATGCGCCGTTAGGCACGGTATATCTCGACGCCAACTTCTCGCCCGTGACCCGCGTGAATTTCCTGGTGGAAGATGCCCGTGTTGGGCAGCGAACAGATTATGACCGGTTGATCCTCGAGATCTGGACCAACGGCTCGATCACCCCCGAGAAGGCTCTCGAGGAAGCATCCAACCTGCTTATCGAGCATCTGCGCATCTTTGTGCAGCAACCCGAGGAAGAGGCTCAGACCGCCGTGAGCGGGCTCACCGAAGATCCCGAGTTGTTGCGTAAACTTGCGCGGCCCGTCGATGAGCTCGAACTTAGCGTCCGCGCGGCCAACTGCCTTAAGGCCGCGGGGATCCGGAGCATCGGCGAC
>SLSB01000040.1 GCA_007130675.1 Candidatus Hydrogenedentota bacterium
CAACCAGATCACGGTCAGAGCCATGAATACGGACCATGCAGGCGGCATTTGGCGGCCCGTCACCATCGAGGTACTTCAATGAACACAGAGGAAGAGAGGGAATCCATGAGAGCCGCCGCCGCCTCCACAAAGACATTTTCGCGGACGGCATGGACGCTTACCGCTCTGCTCTTGGCAGCCACGATGGGAACGGCTGCGAGCGAGCAAAGCCCCGAGCCGTGGCGGCAACCCTACGTGGGCGACGAGGCGACGGGAGAGAATGTCATCGCGCTCTGGCAGTTTCTGCCGGGAAAAGAAGACGAAGACAATTCCGGCAATGGCCACAATCTGGAACTTCGCGGCGAAGGGCGTTTTGTCGAAGGCGGCATGTTTGGGTCTTGCCTCGAGTCGTTCCCGGCCGGGGCCGACAATGACACGGCCCAGGGCGCTCGTGCGCAACATCACGACGATTTGAACCCGTCCGGCGCGTTTACGCTCGAGGCCTGGTTCAAACCCAAGCCGGAGATGGACGAGCAGAGCGTGGTCTTTCTTCTCGACAAGAAGTATTACCATTATGCCAGCGAGCTGGCGAGAGCCAACCAGGGATACTGCCTCTACCTGCGCCGAACGGGCGAGAATCGGCGCAGAATGATCGCTTACCTTGGGTTTGGTGAGGATTCGGCCAGTTACGATTCACAGGAGTTTTCCGTGGAGCCGGGCCAGTGGTATCACGCCGCCTTCACGTACGACGGGGCCGGAACGGGCCGCCTTTTTCTGAACGGAGAGGTTATCGGGCGCGCCACCCACGAGGGCCGAGGGGCCATTGCTCCCAGCAGGTACCACCTCGCCATCGGAGATCGCTACGGCAGCACGCACACCGGTTTCCCGGGTTATATCGACCAGGTGCGCATATCGAGCGGCTGCGTACCCTATTTCGCGGGCGCCCTCGAAGTGACCCTCGCCCGAGCAAGGGCGGTATTCGTGCGGATGGAGCAGGACCAGAAGACAACGCTCCAAATCGTCAATGACACCAACGATACCTTAACGAACGGCCGTGTAAAGGCCTCCTTCAATGGGCGCGAGCTGGATGTGCCGATACCCGACCTCCCGTCATTGGCGGCGCACACCCTCGAGATACCCGTGGACACAACGGTTCGTCCCGGCGGCTACCCCCTGCAGGCCACGGTAACCGCCACTGGACCCAACGGGAAGCAGGAAACTGAAGAAACATTTGATATCGCCATCGTGCCGCGCGAGCTGCCTCACACGATGCCCGTGGTCATGTGGGGCCATGGGGACTTCGAAAGACTCAAAGAGATCGGCTTTACGCACCACCTCATCAATTTGATTGACTACCGAAAGGTGTGGGCGGCCGGCGAAACCACCGAGGCGGAGTCTTCCAGGCGGATTGACTCTGTGTCGGCAAGCCTCGACGAGCACCTGAGGCAGGGAGTCGGAGCCGTCGCCAACATCTTTCCAGGCCGCTGGATATCGAGAGACGATCAACTGAGAGAGGTTTATAACCGGGTCAAACGCGATGGAGACCTCTATGAGGAGGAAAACATCTGCGCGTTGTTTCCAGAAGTGCGGGCGTTCGCATACAACGCGGGGGCATCCGTGGCGGAGACGTTCGGGGAATTCCCCGGTCTTCAGGCGTCGCTCATCCATTCCGAGGTGCGCGACCGCAGCAATCTCTGTTTCCACGACCACGACCGCCAAGCCTTCCTCGATTTCGCCGGATACGAAATCCCAGAGGAGGCCCTCACCAAAGGCGGCCTCAATTATTCGCGAATCGACACCTTTCCCATGGACCGCATCATACCCGACGACGACCGGATCCTGACGTTTTACAAATGGTTCTGGACAATCGGCGACGGCTGGAACGACCTACATACCCAAGTACACAATGGGCTCAAATCGACGGGCCGCGATGACCTGTGGACCTTCTTCGACCCGGCCGTCCGCGTCCCGAGTATCTGGGGAAGCGGCGGCGGCGTGGATAGCATTTCGCAATGGACATACTCGTACCCCGACCCCATCAAGATGGGGCAGGCGACCGACGAGCTCTTTGCGATGGTCGAGGGCGGGCCGTCCTATCAGCAGGTCATGAAGATGACCCAGGTCATCTGGTACCGTTCGCGGACCGCGCCCGACCTGCCGGAAGATGAATCGCTATACGCGCCGTGGGAGAAAGAAATCCCGGATGCCCGATTCATCACGATTGCCCCCGACCACATGCGCGAAGCGTTTTGGTCCAAGATCGCGCGGCCCATCCGCGGCATCATGTACCACGGTTGGGCATCGCTCGTACCCGGCTCGCACGGTTCCTATTGCTTTACCAACCCTGAAACGAGCGGCGTGCTCACCGAACTGGTTCACGATGTCGTCCGCCCGCTCGGCCCCACCCTCCTGCAGGTGCCGGATCGCAAGGCCGATGTCGCACTGCTCGAAAGCTTCGCCTCGCAGGTGTTCGCGGGCCGCGGCACGCGGGGCTGGAGCGCCAGTTGGGAAGCCGACATGCACCTCATTCTCCAATGGGCGGGACTGCAACCCCGGATCGTCTACGATGAAACGGTTTTGCGCGACGGACTCGATGATTACAAGGTACTGGTCATGCCATGTTGCGACGTCCTGACGGAAGGCGTGCGCGATGCCATTGCGGCGTTCCAGCGAAGCGGCGGACTCGTTGTTGCCGATGAGGACCTGACGCCGGCGCTGAGTCCGGATATCCTGATTCCGCGATTGCGCCGGGCCAACA
>SLSB01000569.1 GCA_007130675.1 Candidatus Hydrogenedentota bacterium
AGCACGAGTACCACCGCCAACCCCGCGCCATAGGCGAGCTGCGGCAGCGAGACGGGCTGATGCGCCCCTCCGGCCGCGCCCGAGAACAATGTCAGAGGGTCCAGCAGCAGAAACAGCGGCAGTGATGCGATGGCCCCGCCCAACGTCAGCAGCGCGGCCCACTGGCCGAATTGCGGCACACGTGCATACGCGCACCCCGCCGAAGGCCGTGCTCGAGCGCAGACCTCGACAAGCCAACCCACCGGGCACAGATAGTGGCAGAAGCCCCGTCTGCGCCACACCACGAACACCAGCATCGGCACCCCGAGAAGCGAGGAGAGTCCGATCGCTCGCGTGGCGATGACGGTGCAAATCAACAGAAACGGACTGAGCGCAGGCAGCACATAGCGCAGCACCACGGGAGGCACGAACACCGCGCACACCGTCAAGAATGCGAGAATCCCGAGACGGTAGCCGGACCGAGGCGGGAGAAAACTCATCCCAGATAGGCCCCCTGCTGCCTGAGCAATGCCTGGAGGTTCGCGATGTTGACCTCACGCGGGGTCGAGTTCTCCTGCACAGCCAAGGCCGCCGCCGCGCCTGCCGCCTGACCGAGCAGCATACACGGCGCGATCAAACGCGTGTAGTTGAGCATGGTGTTGTCGGCAGCCACACACCGACCCGTGGCGAGCAGGTTCTCCACCCGTTGCGGCACCATTGTGCCATAGGGAATGGGGCACGGCAGGCCCTTGAGAAACGAATAGGTCCCCCCGATGCCGACCACGTCGGGGTACTCCTTCTTCTCGAGCACATCCTCGAGCCGCAATTCCGTGGTTCCCACGAGCGTGCGCGACGCCCGGACCCCGAGTTGCGAGGCCACATCGAGCAAGAAGACGTTTTCGTAGCCAGGGGTCTCCTGGATTCGCTTCAGGCGGTTCCAGATCGCTTCGCGGCCGTCCAGTTCGCAATCCGTGAGGGTCTGCACGTCGAGGGAATCGCCTTGCGGCCCCTGCATGTTGACCCAGCGGACCCCGGGGATGGGCGTGACGCCGCCGAGCGTGAGGCCCTCGGGGGCGGGGCCCTCGGGCACGTTGCCCAGACGGTGCACCAAGCCTATCCGGTGCACATGCGGCACGCTTTCGGCCCCCGCGGCATCGAAAACATCTCCGTCGCCGCTGCCGTCAATGACGACCTTCGCCCGGATGGCCAGGCACCCGCTCTTGCTCTCGAAAAGCACGCCTTTGATGGTATCGCCATCCATGATTGCGTTGGTCACCCAGCCATTCAGGATGATGTCAACGCCTTCCTCACGCAGCATCTTCGCCAGCACGTATTTGGTGACCTCGGGATCGGTCGTGGCGTCGCGCGTACTGTCGGGACCGTAATTGACCGCACCAAACTTCTTGGAATCGATCCGTGCGAGGATTTCGTCCCCGATTCCGTGCACCATCTTGGTGCGCTTGCCGTCGATCGGCGCGTGAGTGCACAAAACAATAAGAACCAGCCCGGCGGTCCACAACCCGCCGAAACACCCGTAGCGCTCGACAATGGTCACTTTGACGCCGGCGCGCAACGCCGCCAGCGCGGCTGCGACGCCCGCAGTTCCGCCGCCCACCACCAGCACATCGGTGTCGCGAAATACGGGCACCTCGCGCTGGGGTTGAATGACCCTGCCGTCGTCGATAAACGCCGCGTCTCCTCGAGATGCCTCGGTGATCCTGTCAACGATCGCACTGCCTTCATGGATGGGCTGCGCGCCGACACGCCGCAATCCCGCCGCGGCAAGCGAAGTCAGCCCCACGGCCTTCATGAAATCCCGCCGGTTCAATGATCGCATCATTCAACTCCTTGGTTCGAAACGCTGCGTACGCTTCCGTCACGGTGCACAACACCCACACGCATCCCCCGCGTCTCTCTCACGATATACCTGCAGCCGCGGCGTATGTCAAACCGCCGGTCGAAAGGGCTCGGGGCGGCATCACACAAAACGCGGGCTCCCGAGGGGAACTCCCCGGAAGCCCGCGGATAGTCTGCGTTACATGTTCGGCTAAGCGAACAGCGGCGCCAGCACGAGCGCGATTACGCTCATCAGCTTGATGAGAATATTGATGGACGGCCCGACGGTGTCCTTCAGCGGGTCGCCGACGGTGTCGCCCACGACGGCCGCTTTATGCGCTTCAGAGTTTTTGCCGCCGAAATGGCCTTCTTCGATGTATTTCTTGGCATTGTCCATCGCGCCGCCGCTGTTGGCGGTCTGAATACCGAGCATGACGCCGGTGGCAATCGCGCCCACCAGGAACCCCGCCAAGCCTTCCGCGCCAAGCAGGAAGCCGATGATCACGGGAAATGCGATGGCCAGCCCCCCCGGCAGCAACATGCCGTTGATAGCGCCCTTCGTGGCGATGTCAACGCACGTGGTGCTGTCAGGAATGACGCCCTTTTTCCCTTCCTTGAGCCCTGGAATCTCTTTGAATTGGCGCCGCACCTCGAGAATCATGGTGTCCGCGCACTTGCCTACGGCCCGGAACAACATCGACGAAAAGAAGAATGGCATCATCGCCCCAATGAGCAGACCGGCGAGGATGGTCGGCTGGTTGAGCGCGGCGAGCATGGCTTCCTCGCCTCTCCCCGCACGGACCACATTGACCGTGAGCATAAACGCGCTCAACAGGCCGATCGCCGCAAACGCGGCCGAGCCGATCGCAAACCCTTTGCCGATAGCCGCCGTAGTGTTGCCCACCGCGTCGAGATTGTCTG
>SLSB01000670.1 GCA_007130675.1 Candidatus Hydrogenedentota bacterium
CGTTGCCGTTGAGCACGTTACCATTCAGTCCGTCATTCATATCTGGACCCATACTTGCCGACTCATGGCACATCGCGGTCTAGTATAGGCATGGCTCCTGACGCTGTCAAACCGAGCGCAGCGGCCCGCGTTTTGCACACAACGAACACGATTTTGGGAGCGCTGCGCCGAGAGTACCGACACGATACCGCACCCACCCGGCGGATTGTGTCGACGCGGCGGCGGCCCGGAGATTCCTATTTCTCAGTCTCTTGACACACCCAGCAGACTACTATAATCTTATGCGCAACAGGTCCATACCGGATGGATACCTATCCGTATGGGGTGCCTATCAACGCGTTTGAGCATGGGGTATTTCACGATGAACCGTTCAGACAATTGCCGCTACACATTCATTGTCCTTACTGTCCTTGTAACCGCCGTCGCGCTGGTTGGTTGCCCGCCACCTCGCGACAACGGCACGGATAACGGCGACCCGCCTGACAATCGAGTCACGGTCCCGGATGTCGTCGGCATGACGGAGGCGGATGCGCGAGGGAACCTCTTGCTTGCAGACCTGGTCGTTGGAGACGTGACGCTTGAGTACAGCAACGAAGTCTCCGAGGGTAATGTGATCAGCCAGAGTCCTCGTGCGGACAACACGGTGAACCGGGGTAGCGCCGTGAACCTCGTGGTGTCCAAGGGTCCTGAACCGGTCACCGTCCCGGATGTCGTCGGCATGACGGAGGCAGATGCGCAAGGGAACCTCGTGCTTGCTGGCTTGACCGTTGGCAACGTGACATCTGATTACAGCGAAGAGACACCCGAGGGTAGCGTGATCAGCCAAAGCCCTCGGGCAGGCAATAGCGTGAACCAGGGTAGCGCAGTGAACCTCGTCGTTTCGCTTGGACCAGAGACTGCTGCCGGAGAAGAGGTATTTCTGCTTCCCGGGAACGTGCCGCTGCGGATGATTTGGATAGAGTCGGGAACTTTTATGATGGGCCGGAACCCTGGCGAGCAGGACGGCCGCCATTTTGAGGACCCGCAACACGAGGTGACAATCGCGTATGATTTCTGGATGGGCAGATACACCGTGACCAAGCGGCAGTGGCAAGCGGTGATGGGTACGACACCGTGGGCAGGACGGACGCGTGTCTTGGATCACCTGGACAGCCCGGCGGTGTATATCTCATGGAACGACGCGCGTGATTTCATCACGGCGTTGAATGCCCACATTATCGCGACGGGCCAGGGAACAGGAGACTTTCGCCTGCCGTCCGAGGCCGAGTGGGAGTATGCATGCCGGGCGGGCACGACGACGCGGTTCTATTGGGGGGATGACCCGGAGTACACCCAGATTGACTCCTTTGCCTGGTGGCGGGGTAACGCCTGGGATCTGGGCAACCTGTACGCTCACGTGGTGGGCCAGAAGCTGCCGAATGCGTGGGGATTGTACGACATGAGCGGAAACGTACGGGAATGGTGCGAGGACGACTGGGGGAGCTATAGGGATGCGCCTGCCGACGGCAGTGCCTGGGTGGATTCGCCGAGGGCTACGTACCGCGTGTGCCGGGGCGGCAGCTGGCTCAGCGCAGCCTCCCACAGCCGGTCAGCGTTTCGCGCCCTCACAGGCGAGGGCCCGGAGGACACGCACAATACCATCGGCTTCCGCCTCGCAAGATAAGAGCCGGTTCGCCGCTTGCTGTCTGGGATTGAGGCATAGCAAAAGGACTGAAGGGCCTGGAAGCGCGATAGCGCCTGAAAGGCCCTTCAGTCTTTGAGCGGAAATCTGACGCGTGAATTCAAGACGCGCCAAACTGCCGCTCGGCATCCCGCAACTCATTCCAGCCGCACTACACGCGCCGCGCGATCCAGCTCTCGCAACTTGCCTCCCCCTGTCCGCGGCTTCATCAGGATTTTTCCGCCGGTTCGGAATGCTCGAAGGCTTGAACCGCCTGGGTTCCCTTGTTAGGGTTGAGTCCAATTCTGGTGGAGAGATGCACGCAACCGGGCTGCGGCAACAAAGCGCCTCGCGCGCGGCACAACAAATGGCAAGAGGAGAGAATTGGCATGCGGCCAGAACAAGCATTCCCGCGAACCAGCCGGATCCAGGCCTGCAGCAAGGGCACAGCCGTGGGCAAGATGCTTGCACTGGCTGTCGCCTTGGCTGCCGCGTGCAGTGCGGCGGCCGATACCGAGGGACTGCCTTCCGCCAACGAGGTGCGCGAGGGCATTGTGCGCGCCGCCGAAGCCTTCAGCAATTTGTCGTATAAAGGCGGATACCCCTTCCTGATATCGGGAGACCTCGAGACACGCTACAATGGGGGCCACGGCACACTCAGGCCACACCCGGATCGAACGTACATATGCATCGAGCCGCCGGCCACGCCGTGGGTGGGGCGGGCGATGTTGCGCGCGTACCGCGTGGCCGGCGATGAGCGCCTGCTCGGGATGGCCATGGAGACGGGCGACGCGCTGGCCACGGTCCAGCTTGCCGTCGGCGGGTGGCGGATGCGGCAACCCCTGAGCGATCAATGGGCCGATACGCATATAGATGTGCCGGGAGCATACCGCAATACCCCGCAGGCCGACCTCGACGACAACCGCAGCCAGGGTCCGGCGCTGTTTCTGGTCGAGCTCGTGCGCGACGGGTCGCCCTCGGAACGGCACCGCGAGGCAATGCACAAAGCGCTGGACATGCTCCTCGAAGCGCAATACCCCAGCGGCGGCTGGCCGCAGTACTATCCGCTCGAAACCGAAGACGGGCATTCCGACCTCGGGAACTACCGCCGGTATCATCACATCAATGACGCGACAATTCCGGACTGCATGACGACGCTGCTCGAGGCGTACCGGGCGTTTGGCGAGCAGCGGTATCTCGACGCGGTGGTTCGCGCGGCGGACTGGCTGCTCGAGGTGCGGTTGCCGGAAGCGGCCTGGGCGCAGCAGTATTACGACGATTTCGTTACGGGGCCGTACAAGCCCAATGCGCCCGCGCCGGGACGCTGGTTCGAGCCCACCGCCATCACGGCAGGCGAGACGCGCTCGGTGATCAGCATTCTCATCGAGGTCTGGCTCGAGACCGGTGACGAGCGGTATATCGAGCCCTTTGGCGAAGTCGCGGAATGGTACGAACGCTCGCGGCTCGAGGACGGCCGCTGGGCGCGCTTCTACGAGCTGCACACGAACCGGCCGCTGTATTGCACGCCGGACCGGATCATCACCTATTCCGACGAAGACCTGCGGCCGGGGTATGCCTGGAAGGGTACTTGGGGCAACGCGGTGTTGCACACCATTCAAGGCGTTCAGGATCGCAGCCGCGAGGACATCCTGGCCGGACGCGACGCCCCTCCCAGCCCCGAACGTATCCGCCAGCTCGGCCGCGCTGCCCGCGAAGCTCTCGACGCCCTCGACGAACGCGGCTTATGGGTGGTCTCGCGGGGCCCCGAAGACGAGAACATCCGCACCGACGAGTTCTACCGGCAGATGGGGCGCTTATGCGCGTATCTGGAGGCGCTTGCGGCCCGCGAGGGATAGGTTCTTCTCGAACCGTGCCCGGGCTGGGTTTGAATCGCGGCTTTCCAACGGCTACATTGAGACTGCCTTGGCGCTGCGCCCATGCACTTGCAGGGACGATCGAAAGGTCCGCTGAAAAAAGGATTAAATTGATGAGCCATAAACAAACGCGTCGAAGCTTTCTGGCACAGAGTGCTCAGGCAGCGATCATGACGCCGATGTTGTTGCCTTCGGGTGTCTTGGCACTGCGCGGGACGCCTGGAGCAAACGATCGTATTGTGCTCGGCCTGATCGGCTCGGGCGCCATGGGAACGGGGCTGGCCCGCTTATTCTCGGGTTTCGATGACGTGCGGGTGGCCGCCATCGCCGACGTGGACCTCGAGAAGGCGCGGCCTGTCGCGAGCGCCCACGATGCAGGACTCTATCAGGATTACCGCGCTATTCTGGATCGGCAGGATATCGATGGGGTTGTCATTGCCTTGCCCGAACATTGGCACGGTTTGGCCACCATTCACGCCGCGCAGGCCGGAAAAGACATCTATTGCGAAAAGCCCCTATCGCTGACCGTGCGCGAGGGCCAGTTGATGGTCGAGGCGGTGCGCAAATACAACCGCATATTGCAGACAGGTAGCCAGGACCGCTCAAACCCGGCCAACTATGCGGCATGCATGTTCATCCGAAACGGGCGCATTGGCGCCATTCAGCGGGTCGTGGCGCACAACCACACGTCGCCCGAGCTCTACGGAATGCCGGGCCATCCGGTTCCCGACACGCTTGATTGGGACATGTGGTGCGGGCCGGTCCAGACTGTCCCGTTCAACCCGCATCTTCAAACGGTGCGGGGGTGGGTGTCTTTTCGCGATTTCGCGGGGCATAGCATGACCTCGAACGGCACCCACGGGATGGACCAGATTCAATGGGCATTGGGGATGGACGGTTCCGGGCCTGTCGAGGTATGGACCGAAGGGGAACCATTCAATCCCCCCCTGCACCGGGGCGAAAACGGCGGACGGACGCCCGGAAACCACCGCGAACCCAAGGTGTTCATGCGGTATCCCGGAGACATCATCATGGAATTGGGCGAGGCGCCGCTGTGGGGGGGCCGGTTTATCGGCGAGAAGGGCAGCATCACCATCGAACGGGGCGAGTTCAGCTCGGATCCCCCGGAATTAACCGAGGAGCCGCTCGAGAATCCCGAAATCGAGGTATACCGCAGCGAACACCATTGGCGGAACTGGATCGATTGCGTCAAGTCGCGCGAAGACCCCATCGCTCCGGTCGAAGTGGGCCACCGCACGGCGACGGTGTGCCATCTCGCCAATATCGCCCGCTGGGTCAGCCAAGTCACGGGAGAAACGGACGAGCATCTCATGTGGGACCCCGAACAGGAGAAGTTTACCAACAGCCAGTGGGGCAACCATTTCCTGGACCGCCCCCGCCGCAAACCCTATCAGTTTCCTGAAACAATCTAGGCGCAGGAACAAGGAGGAATTCGATATGAGCCGCGTAACACGACGACAGTTCATCGCAACGGGCACGGCCGCCACGGGCGCCGCAATTATGGCATCTCCGGGTGTGGCCATGGCGGACCAGCAGCCCCCAGAAAGTGACTTCGGCGAATTCCGGGTGGGCATTCAAAGCAATGTGTTGAATGCGTTCAGCCCGGAACTCGAGCCCATGCTCGGACATATTCAGGACTTGGGTTTGCGTTGGGTCGAGTTTGCCAACTGGCATTACGAAGTCACCGATGACGAGGCGCGTATCGCTGAGGTGCAGGCCCTGCTCGCGCGCCATAATATCGGGATGGAAGCCTATTTCCTGGGCGAGATCGAGGCTGGCGCAGATGAACTCCGTCAGAGTTTCGAGTTTGCCCGGAAAAACGGCGTCTCGGTCTTGGTCGGGCAGCCCACCGAAGAAGCCCTGCCCATATTGGACGCTTTGGTCAAAGAGTTTGATATCAAGATCGCCATACACAACTACGGCCCGGGGCACCGCTACGACAAAGTCGAGGATATGCTGATCGCCGCCGCGCCGTGGGACTGGCGCATCGGGTATTGCTTCGACACCGGTCATGCGATGCGCTCGGGCGTCGAGCCGGTCTCCGCGGTCCGGCGGATGGGCAGCCGCCTGTATGGCATTCACCTGCGTGAACATGCGGCGGTCAGCCGGGACCCGCAGCCGCCCGAAACCATCATCGGCGAGGGCGCGCTCGACCTCGAGGCTTTCTGCACGGCGCTGCGGGACGTGGGCTTTTCGGGGCCGCTCTCGCTCGAGGTCTATTACAACCCGCAAGAACCGTTGGAGCCGCTCAGGAAGGGCATGGCAAATCTGGCCAAGGCCATACAGGCTTCCGCGCCGGCGGCATAAATCAAGACAGTCTGACTCCATGAGCCCGGAGAATCCCGATCCTGCACGGGGTGCCTCGGGCAAATACAGGAGAATGTGTAATGCTACCGAGACGTCAACGCCATGCATCGAGAATTGCTGTGGTGCTTTTGGTAGCCGCGCTGGTTCCGGCAGCCGCGGCGCCGGCAGAGGCAAGCACTTCCGCGCGCGAGGTTACCTTGGTGCTCATGACCGACACGCATCTCGATATGAAGTGCAGCGCCGAGGACCTCGCACACATGACCCGCTGGATTGTTGAGAATGCGGCCGCGTTGAACATCGGCTACGTCGGGCATTTGGGCGATGTCGGAGATCAGCGAGGCTCAGGCACGCTGTTGGAAATGCTGCAACAGGCGCGTGCGGCGTTGCAGCCCGTCGCCGATGCGGGCATTCCGATCTCGATCGCGGTCGGCAATCACGACTACCGCGACGGCGGCGAGCACCCCCGCTCCGCCGAGGCCTTTAACCGGCCGGACACCTTCGGCGAGGCGTTCTACAGTACGAGTCCCGGATTCGGTAGCACCTTCGAGCAGGAGGCGGATTTTGGGATTGCGCACCCCGGCGGCACGGCAAATCATTACTTCACGCTTGAGCTCGGCGGCGAGGAGTTTCTGTTTCTTACCCTCGAGTACTACCCGCGGGATGCGGTCATGGAGTGGGCGGACGCTGTGGTGCGCGAGCGCTACCCGAGCCATCATGTGGTCGTGTCTACCCATGCATATCTCACGCGGCAGGGCGAGTTGACCACAAGCAACTACGGCGAGCCCGAAACGGGCCCCGAATACTCGAACAGCGGCCAGGATATGTGGCAGCGGTATCTTCAACACTGGGAGAATCTGCGGTTTGTTTTCAATGGCCATTTCATTGACGAACCGCGGCAGCAGTATCTCGAGCAGACCGGCGTGCATGGGAACACAGTGCACAGCCATTTCTTCAATTATCAGAACTGGGCGTACCGGGATGGGCAGCTCTACAACACGCGTAGCGGAGGCCAGTATCAGGCGTCCGTGCTCCGGCTGTTTACCATTCAATTCGATGACAACACCGTGCGTATCAGGAACTTCTTGCCCCAGGCCAATGTGGACGTCGAACCGGCAACGCCAGAAGAGCACCCGTTTATCCCTGCGCCATAATGCGGAGCAAAGACGGCGCCAGGCCAATGTGCACGGGCGCATTTTTTCGCCATAGGCCGCTCAGCTTGTTATCATAGCGATTGGCGAACATTCAGAGGAGGACGCTATGCGTTTTGCGAAAAGAACTTCCGGATTTCTGCCCATGCTGGCAGGTTTAGCTTTACTCTTGCTTTCGGTCCCGCTGCCTCGTGCCGCGGACGCGGCCGACTGGCCAATGTGGGGCCATGACGTCTCGCGCCGCCATGTGACCGAGACTGCCCTGCCCGATACGTTGCATCTGCACTGGGTGCATCAATTGCCGGAGCCCCAACGCGCCTGGCCGTGGCAGATGGACGATTTCGAGAAACTGGCCTTCGACGTGTCCTACGAACCGGTTGTGTCCGGGTCGATGGTGTACGTCGCCTCGATGGTAACCGACAGCATCACCGCGTATGACATCGACACGGGTGAGGAACAGTGGCGGTACGTGACCGACGGGCCGGTGCGCATGGCCCCCACCGTATGGCACGACCGTGTGTTTGCCGTATCCGATGACGGTCATCTCTATTGCCTGCACGCAACCGAGGGCAGGCTCATCTGGAAGTTCCAGGCCGCACCCTCGGCGCGCACCGTATTGGGCAACAACCGTCTCATCAGCATGTGGCCCGGGCGGGGCGGCCCGGCCGTTTATGATGGCATGGTCTATTTTGCCGCGGGTATCTGGCCTCATGAAGGGATCTTCGTCTACGCGCTCGACGCCGTGACCGGCGAAGTGGTCTGGGAGAACTCCCGGAGTGCGGGCGAGATCTACGTAGACTCCAAGCGCTATTACTCGTATGGAGGCGTGGTCCCGCAGGGCCAGTTGGTTGTCTCGGGTGATTACCTCCTGGTGCCCGGCGGCCGCACCGTTCCCGCCGCATTCAACCGGCATACGGGCGAATTCCTGTATCTTCGGCTGGCCGGCAGCACCACCGGCAAGGGCGCGGGCGGCCACCGCGTTTTCGCCTTTGGCGACTGGTTCTTCAATGTGCGCGACGGGCAGGAGACGCATATCTATGCCTTAATGGACGGCGCGCAACACAGCATGACCCCGGTCACTATCGCAACGGATCGAGCCCTGTTTGGCGTACCCGGCGGTCGCGAGCGCTTGTGCGCGTTTGATGCGAGATTCCGGCCTACCGGTACGCCCCCGCCAAAACCGGAGGCTACCGGAGAACGGCTGTTCGTCGAACGGGGACGCATCGGTGCCGATGGACGCGCCCCAAACCTGAGCAAACGGCTCAGCAGCGGCGTGCTGGCCAGCCATTACGAGATCAACCGCCTGTGGGTCAATCATGTCGAGGGGTTGAACCGCTTGCATCTCGTGGCTGGTAATACCCTTTACGGAAGCGGAGCCGACGGGCGCATTTTTGCAATGGATATTTCCAATGTGAGCAGGGCGCCCGGCCTCGTCTGGACAGCCGCGGTGCCAGGAGAGGTTTTCGGCATGATAGCCGCCCAGAACCGCCTTTTCGTGACGACCGAAGAGGGCGCGTTGTATTGTTTTGGTCCTGACGAGCGCGAGACCGTTACTCATGCCCACATTCCCGAGGCAGTGACGCCGGGCGGGGATGCCTGGAACAGCCGCGTGACACAGCTCCTTGCGAACAGCAATGCCACCGATGGCTATGGTCTGGTGTTCGGCATCGGCTCGGGGCGCCTGCTCGAGGAACTGCTGGCGCAGTCCGACCTGCATATCATCGCATTCGATCCGGACCCAGCGACGGTGGCCCGTTTTCGCGAACGGTTCATTGACGCCGGTCTGTATGGCAGCCGCGTCGTGGTGCACGAGGGAAGCGCAACCACCACGAATCTGCCGCCGTACATTGCCGAACTCATTGCGTCCGAGGACCTCGAATCCGCCGGATACGAGCCAGGCCCGGCTTTCGCCCAGGCCCTGTTCCACCCCTTGCGTCCCTACGGCGGGACCGTCTATGTGCCCTTGACCGGCCAGGCGGTCGAAGCATTCGAGCGTGCCGTCGAGGCCGCGGACCTCGAACAGGCTACACTCACACAGGGCGAGGACCATGTGTTGCTGGCGCGGCCTGGGCCGCTGCCCGGCGCGGGTTCGTGGACCCATCAGTATGCCGATGCGGCGAATTCGGCCTATTCGGCCGATAAGATCGCCAGAACGCCGCTCGGGATCACCTGGTTCGGCGCGACGCCCAACCACAAGACGTTGCCGCGCCATTTGCATGGGCCGATCCCGCAGGCAGTGGCGGGCAGACTGATCATGCTGGGTGTTGACCATCTTTCCGCGCGTTGCGTGTATACCGGCCGCGAGCTCTGGGCCACGGAACTGCCGCTTGTCGGAAAGAATTTCACCAGCCTCGAACACGAGGCGCAACCGGCGCCGGTTTACTTCCCGAATCATCCGGGTGCGAATTTCATTGGCAGCCCCTATGCCTCAGCCGAAGACAGCATCTACCTCGTACACGACGACCGCTGCCTGCGCGTGGACACCGCGACGGGCGCAATCCTCGATACGTTCGAGATGCCCGAGTGGGATGACTTACAACAACACGAGCGCGATCCGCTTACCGTGGAGATGACGAAATCCTACGGGGCCGTCCTGCAAGAGGGCGAACGGTTGCGGTGGGGCAATGTGCGTTTCGCGGGCAACTGGCTGGTCGCGGCCGCCTACCCGCACATGTTCGATGATACGCAGCCAGGCCGCGAAGCAAACTGGAACGCCACGTCGAGCGAGTTCATCGTTGTGATGGATCGGCACACGGGCGAGATTCAATGGGTTCATCAAGCGCGCTACGGGTTCCGGCACAACGCCATCGCGGCAGATGCGGATAAGGTCTTCGTGATTGACAACTTGTCCGAGGAAATCCTGTCGATATTGCGCAGGCGCGGGATCAGCCCGGACACCGAACCGCAAATACGCGCTCTCGATATCCAGACGGGCGAGGTGATTTGGGTGTATGACGACGAGGTGTTCGGCACCTCGCTGAGCTATTCCGCGGCTCACGACGTGCTGCTGCAATCGGGCCATCCGGGCCGCCGGGCCGCGCTCCCTGATGAGCCGCGGGACCGGCTGGCGGGACTGCGCGGCGAGGACGGCGCCGTGTTGTGGGCAGAGTCGTTTACCCAGCGCCGCGCGCCCCTGTGCATGCACCCCACGCGTCAGCAGGTCATCGCAAGCACGCAGGAACCGTCGGTAAACATGGTCACTGGCGAATTTGAGACGCGCATTCACCCCATCACCGGCGAGATCGAACCCTGGAATTGGGTGGGAGCGCTGCGTTGCGGCACGCAGAACTACAGCGAGTATCTGATCGCATTTCGCTCGGGCGCCGCGGGGATAGCCGACTTGGCCTATGACGCGGGCACCACCCAGGTCTCGGGATTCCGGCCCGGATGCACGAACAGCCTGATCGTCGCCGATGGAATGCTCAATGCCCCGGACTACACCCGCTCGTGTTCATGCAGCTACCAGCATCAGACATCGCTGGGGCTGACCCACCTGCCCGAGGCGGAATGGTGGATCTTCAACACGCTGTCCGATCCCGAGCCGGGCGCCATCAGGCGTGTGGCGGTAAATCTTGGCGCGCCCGGAAGCCGTTTCGATCAGTCGTCAGACACGTTGTGGCTCGAGTACCCCATGGTGGGCGGTCCTGCGCCAACTATTCCCGTGGAACTGGACATGAACGATGCGGGCGAGCTGTTCCGCCGTCATTCTGCGGTCATGGAAGACGCAAACGGCAGTTTCGCCTGGGTCGCCGCGTCGGGTGTCAAAGACCTCACCACGCTGC
>SLSB01000600.1 GCA_007130675.1 Candidatus Hydrogenedentota bacterium
CCGCTCAGGCGGACAATTGTGTCGCCGGAATCCAGCCCGGTCAGGCGAAACGCGCCTGCGTCATCCGTGACGGCCTGACTGGAGCCCGCCTCGAGCGTCAGGCCAGCGACAGGCGCCTCATCCGGTCCGAGCACGGTGCCCGTGAGCGTAACGCCGGCTGCCGAAGCCGCGGCAAATAGAATGCCGCACATCACAAAAACGGTAATTGACCGCAATGTCAGAAGCGGGGAACGGGTAGCAGAAGAAACTATGCGATGCATTGTAGCTTGCCTCTCTCTAGGTTTGTATCCGCGCCTTATTCCAAGCATACCTGATTTGGCCCGGAAATTTCCGGTTTCCGCAATTTCTGGCCGACTTGCGAAGCATCGGTCTGTCGGGCTATGGTTCAGACGAGGCTGACAAGTCGCACACCCGCAATGAGAATGCTGTAAGGAGAAAATGAACCATGAAGCGCCACAAATTGAACCATCACGTAACCCGACGCAATTTTCTTCGCGGTTCCATGACCGCTTTGGCGGCGCCCGCAGGCCTGCACGCCTTGTCCTCGAGCGCGGTCGCGCAACAGCAGCCGCCCGACGGCGCCGAGGAACTCACCGCCTACCACGAAGCGGAAATTGGGGGCGAGGTGCGCGGACCGCATCTCTGGCTGCGCTGGAACAACGAGGTGCTCACCAGCTATCGGGCACATCAGACGCAGAAATTCCCGTATTTCTATCCGCTTATCGGACCGGTCTCGGGGCAGTCGCTGACCGCCGAGACGGCGTTGCCATGGCCGCATCACCGGTCGCTGTATTTCTCGTGTGACCGGCTGAACAGCGCGAATTACTGGCAGCGGGGTCTCGAACATGGGCAGATCAAATCCACGGGACCGCAAGTCAGCGATGTGACGGACACCTCGGCGGTGATTCGTGATGCCTGCGAGTGGGCCGTGCCCGGCGAAGATGTCCAGATGACCGACGAGCGCACATTCAGGATCACCGTCGAGAATCCGCGGTTGTGGACGATTGACGCGGAAATCGAGTGGAAAGCTGTCGAGGATGTCGAAGTGACGCGGACAAACCACGCGTTGTTCTCGATACGCTGCGCGCCGGATATATCGCCGTGGGGCGGCGGGACGCTGGTCTCGAGCGAAGGCGCCATCGGCGAGGAGAACACGTTTGGCGAACCCGCTCAGTGGTGCGCCTTCTTCGGCAACCGCCGCCGCGGAGGAGATGGTGTGGTCGAGGGCATCGCGCTGTTCGATCATCCTGAGAATCCGTGGGCGCCATGTCCGTGGTTTACGCGCGACTACGGGTTCATTTCGCCCATGCCGTTCCAGTGGATCACCGAACCCTGGCAATTGCCCGCGGGGCAATCCGTCCACCTGAAGTATAAGGTACTGGTCTTTGCGGGCGACCACGAAGACAACGACCTGGCGGGCCAATACAGCCAGTGGGCGAGCGCCTGACGCGCAACCTCCCGCATCTAGCAACACCGCTCGCGGGCCGCGGCCATGCGCGGGGCGTTGCGGGAGCCCGGCGCACATGATGACGTCTTCTCGCCCATTCAGTGCGCCGTATGGAAGCACTGGAGGACGTTGAAATGTCTGCCAAGGCCGTCCAACGAATGTTTGCGCTCGTGATTGCATGCGCAGTGACGCTGCCCGCGTTTGGTATGCAGCGCATTGTGCTTAGCGAAACCGGGACCGAGTTTCAGTTCGCGAAATCGGGTGAACGCTTTACGCCCTGGGGGTTCAATTACGACCGCGACAACGATCTGCGGCTCTTGCACGAGTACTGGGTCGAGGAATGGGAGCGCGTAACGCGCGATCTCGAGGCCATGCGCGAACTCGGGGCCAACGTGGTGCGGATTCACCTGCAAACTGCCGCATTCGTGACCGGCCCGGACGAGATCAACGCGGAGAGCATTGCGCAACTCGTCCGTCTATTGGATCATGCGGAGGAGGTAGGGCTGTATCTCAACCTCACTGGCTTAGGCTCGTACAGGAAGTACGAAGACCCGGTCTGGTACCGCGATGCGAGCGAAACGGAGCGCTGGGCCATCCAGGCCCGCTTCTGGCAGGCTATCGCCAAAGTATGCGCTGGGCGTCCGGCGGTGTTCTGCTACAACCTCATGAACGAGCCGGTGCTGACCGACGGCGAGCACTGGGTGCCGGAAGAGAACCTGGCGGGTCTTCACTACATACAGCGCATCGTGCGGGACCGCGCCGGCCGTACGCGCCAGGAAATTGCCAAAGCGTGGGTGGATACGATGGCCGAAGCTATCCGGCGCGAAGATGACGAAACGCTCATCACGGTGGGCGTGATTCCCTGGGTGTTTCACTTCGGCGGCGGAACGCCCCTTTTCTACTCCGAGGAAGTCCGCGAGAATCTCGACTTTGCCAGCGTGCATTTCTATCCGCGGCACGGCGAGGTCGACAAGGCGCTCGAGGCCTTGGCCGTGTACAAGGTAGGCATGCCGCTTGTGGTCGAGGAAACGGCGCCCATCCACTGTTCAATGGAAGAATTCGTTGACTTCATTGAGCGGTCGCGGTCCATTGCCGACGGCTGGCTCGGCTTCTTCTGGGGCGAAGACCTCGAGTATTACGCCGAAAAGGCCGAACCAGCCCGAGCCGAGCCGTATGAGGATTGGGAGTATGAGGATTGGGTGGCCTATCACGAGGAAGAAGGCGACGATATGGACGAAGAGCTGCGCGAGGCCGTGATCGCGTTCCTCAAACACCG
>SLSB01000087.1 GCA_007130675.1 Candidatus Hydrogenedentota bacterium
ATCTATCACGACGCGCCCGGGGCTCTCTCTCCGGGCGCGCGTTTTGTGTCAAAACGAAACGCCCTTGTGCCGGATTAAAGCGAAAACCTCCATTCAGCGCCTCTAAGTGGTGTATTCGCTGCATTTTCGTTGGCACGTGCATTGCTCTCCTTTCAGATGGATGAACTTAAACTCTTGAAGGAGAGGAATGGCTATGCGATTGGACAAACTCACGATCAAAGCTCAGGAAGCGCTGTCGGAAGCGATGGATACAGCGTCGCAGCACGGGCATCCCGAGATAAACTCGCTGCACATCCTCAACGCCCTTGTGGGCCAGGAAGGCGGCGCGGTGCCCTCGATCCTGCAGCGGGTGGGCATTCGTCCCGAGCAGGTGCTCGCTGGTATCGAGCAGAAGCTGCAGACCCAGCCGAAAGTCTCGGGCGCGGCCGCACAAGCGGGCTTGAGCGGGGCCGCGCAGCGGATGCTCGAGGCCGCCTGGAAGGAAGCCCAGGCCCTCAAAGACCAGTATCTCAGCACTGAACATGTGCTGCTGGGCATGATGTCGTTGCGCGACGACCCGGCGGGTGAGCTGCTCCGCACCCAGGGGGCAACCCGCGACAACCTGTTGTCAGCCATGCAGCAGGTTCGCGGCACCCAGCGGGTTACGGATCCCAATGCCGAGGCCACCTACGAAGCGCTGGCTAAGTACAGCCGCGACCTGACCCAACTGGCGCGCGCGGGCAAACTCGACCCGGTCATCGGCCGCGACGCCGAGATCCGCCGCGTGATCCAGGTCCTCTCCCGCCGCACCAAGAACAACCCGGTTCTGATTGGCGAACCCGGCGTGGGCAAGACAGCCATCGCCGAGGGCTTGGCTCAGCGTATCGTGGCGGGCGACGTGCCCGAGAACCTCAAAGACAAACAGGTGGCCGCGCTTGACCTCGGGGCGCTTATCGCGGGGGCGAAATTCCGCGGCGAGTTCGAAGACCGCATGAAAGCGGTGTTGCGCGAGGTCGAGGAGCGCGAGGGCGAAATCGTGCTGTTCATAGACGAGTTGCACACCCTCGTGGGCGCGGGCGCGGCCGAAGGCGCGGTCGATGCCTCGAACATGCTGAAACCGGCCCTTGCCCGCGGCGAGTTGCACTGCATTGGCGCGACCACGCTCGATGAATATCGCAAACACATCGAGAAAGACGCGGCCCTCGAACGCCGGTTCCAACCGGTTCTTGTGGGCGAGCCGGACGTCGAGAGCACCATCGCAATCTTGCGCGGCATCAAAGAGAAGTACGAAGTGCATCACGGCGTGCGCATCCAGGACGCGGCGCTAGTCGCCGCGGCGACATTGAGCGAGCGCTACATCTCTGACCGGTTCTTGCCGGACAAGGCCATCGACCTGATCGACGAGGCCACCTCGCGGCTGCGCATCGAGGTCGACAGCATGCCCTACGAGATCGACGTCATGGAACGCCGCCTGCGGCAGCTCGAGATCGAACATCTCGCGCTCAAGAAAGAAAAGGACAAAGTCAGCCGCGAGCGGCGCGACGCCATTGAACGCGAGATGGCCGAGTTGAAGGAAGACATCAGCTCGAAAAAGGCGAAATGGCAGGCCGAGAAAGAAGTGATCGAGGCCATTCGTCATATCAATGAGGAGATCGACGAAGCCAAGCGCCAGCAGGAAATCGCCGAACGCGCGGGCGACCTCGAAACCGTCGCCAAACTGCGCTACGGCACCATCACCGAACTCCAACAGAAACTCGAACACGAAAACGCCCGCCTCCAGGAGCTGCAGAAAGAGGGCAGCTTTCTGAACGAGGAGGTCACCGACGAGCACGTCGCCGAAATCGTGTCGGACTGGACCGGCATACCCATCTCTCGCATGATGGAAGGCGAGATGGAACGCCTCCTCAAAATGGAGGAACGCCTGGGCGAACGCGTGATTGGTCAGGAAGAAGGCGTGCGGGTCGTGTCGGATGCGGTGCGCCGCGCGCGGGCCGGATTGAAGGAGCCCGAGCGGCCCATAGGCTCGTTTATCTTTCTCGGCCCCACCGGCGTCGGAAAAACCGAGCTGGCACGATCGCTGGCCGAGTTGCTCTTCGACGACGAAAACGCCATGGTGCGCATCGACATGTCCGAATACATGGAGAAGCACGCTGTCTCGCGCATGATCGGCGCGCCGCCCGGCTACATCGGCCACGAAGAAGGCGGACAACTCACCGAGGCGGTCCGGCGGCGGCCTTACAGCGTGATCCTGTTCGACGAAATCGAGAAGGCGCATCCCGAGGTGTTCAACATCTTGTTGCAGCTTCTTGACGACGGGCGCATTACCGACAGCCAGGGCCGCACGGTCGACTTCAAGAACACTGTCGTCATCATGACCTCGAATATCGGCAGCGACGTGTTTGGCCGGGCCGCCGGCTCGCAGGAAGAGAAGACCACCGAGGTGCTTCGCGTGTTGCGCCAGCATTTCCGGCCGGAATTCCTCAACCGCGTCGATGACATCGTGGTGTTTCACGCACTCGCCAAGGAACACATCCGCAGAATCGTCGATGTGCAGCTCAAACGACTCGCAAAACGCCTCGATGAAAAGCGCATTACTCTCGAGCTGTCTTCCGAGGCGCGCGACCTGCTTGCCGAACGCGGTTACGACCCCACCTATGGGGCAAGGCCCCTCAAGCGGGTCATCCAGCGCATCGTGCTCGATCCCTTGGCCATGGAGATCCTCGAGGGCCGCGTGAAAGAAGG
>SLSB01000563.1 GCA_007130675.1 Candidatus Hydrogenedentota bacterium
AAGAGCCATGGGTCAAACACGGGATGAATGGCCGGTTCTTTGTCCCAGGCGAATTGCTTGGTGCTTTCCCATAGACTTTTCGCTTCCTCGTCTTGGCCCAGCGCTTTGGCGTGAAAGGCTTTTGCCAATCCGAGCGCGATTTCCGCGTGGTGTTTCAGGTAGAACCAGGACGCGCGGTGGCAGGGGTCGCCCGCCTCGAGATTCGCCTCGATGGTGGGCATGAATCCCTGGATTGCGTTGGGTGCTTCCGCGAGACGCATCGCCTGCTCCGTGTCCACCCATTCCTTCTCGCCGCGGACATAAACGGGGTCAAAGATATTCGACAACTGCTCGAGGTATTCGCGGCAGCGCGGTCCATCGGCGCCGAAGGCGCTGACGAAATAGTCATCGGCGATTTTGTCGAAATCGGCGCCGGCATCCCAGAGCGTGTTTGCCATGGCGGTCATGGCGAGGCCGGTTGGCAGGAAGATTCTCTGAATCTGGCAACTTACATAACCGTTCAACCCGATCCTGGCGAGGCCTTTCATGTCGTCGGCGATGGTGCGCGAGATGTGCATGTGGCCGGGGTCGTTGGAATGGTCCCACATGAGGTGGTAGTCAAAATCGAAGCTGTCGCCGTCGAATATCTCCTGCCAGGCGCGCAGAAATGCGACATTGGCGTCGACGCTCTTGGGAAACTCGAGTTTGTTGCGCTCGAACGGCGGCAACTCGGGCAGCGTATCGCTTACCTCGAACGTTTCACTGTAGGTCCGCACAATCGGCGCAAACATCAGCACGAACCGGTCGGGATTCTCGAATTTCTGCTCGACTGGCGGCCACAACAGGTCCACATAGATCAAAAACACGATGCGGGTGTCGAGCTTGGCGGCGGCCAGCCGTTTATCGAGGTCGTTGAGCATCATCACATAGAAATCCGAGGGGCGGGCTTTGACGCACTCGGCGCATTCGCAGTTGTTGTTCGTGCCGTCGGCCAGCCAGAAATGAAGGTAGTCGATATTCCGATGCTCTTGCGCATACGCGACGATGGCGTCGACGATGATCCTGCGCACCTCGGGGTTCGAATAGCACAGGTTGGTATCCAGGGCTACACCTTTCCAGAAATCGCGTTTGCCATTGACTTCAGCGAGGTATTTGGCGATCTCGGGCGGTGCGCTTTGCGCCTGTTTATCCCAGCCCAGCCCGGGAACGCCGAACGGTTCGCAGGTCCACCCGTGCCCGACTTTGTGGTAGAGCAGGCCGCGCCGGGTGATCTCGTCCTCGAGCATCTCTGTATATTCGCGGGCCTTTTCAGTCGAGAGGGGTTCGCCCTCTTCGTTGGGGTTGCCGGTGTGCCGGTACCAGCGGTCGAAGAAAGTGTGGGCTTCGCGGAATTGAATGAAATAGCCGTTGAATCCCAGCTTTGGCAGCCAGTCGATCACATCCCGCACGTGCTCGTAGCTGACCGCGCCCTCGATGCACACCGCGCGGTGCCGGTAAGACGGCGTCTCCGAAACACGCACATCGACGAGTCCATCAATCCGGGGCACGTAGGCGCCGTCGGGGCCGGGGCGCACCCAGCGGCAGCCCAGCTCGGTCAGGTACCGGTAAACGGCCAGCAGCACGCTGCGCGAATTAATGCCCGCGATAGTGCCTCGGGCTCCGGTGGTGTCGATGTGGATGGCGTCGTCCAGGTCCGGGTTTGCCACGTCCGGTGCGGCAACATCCGGGAAATCGGCCATCAACCCGAGCGCGAGGCCTTCGGAGGCAGCATCATCGACCACCACCTCACAGCCGGTCATGCGGACGAGGTGCTTCTTCAATTCTTCCGCGGCAAACTCAATTACCGGATGCTCGGTTGTTTTCCGGATCGAGATACGTTCAGGGAGCGTATGAGACGTCATTGGACTTTCCTTTCAATCCTCTACACCTTGGTGGCCACAGTTTGGCCCAGGAACCCGTAGGATACCGCATTTCCCGGGGGCGGTTGAACCCTTCTTTGAGACGCTTTAGAGCCTCGCCTCACGGAATAACGTAGGGTGGGATTCCAGGTCCGCCTTCCTTCAATAAGATGAGTGTTGGGCTTTCTTCCGTTATTCAAGCCCAAACGGATAGTAAATTTCATCCGTTGCTGATCAATGAGCGGGCTGGAAAGCCCGCTCTCCGTTCGGGTGCACTCGGGTCATTCCGCAGAGACTTCGAGACCCGCTTCGTATGCGCGCGCGGCCTCGAGGCCCGCACGGCCGACGGTGTCCACGAGGCCGGGATAGCCGGGACCGCCGCCTGCAAGATAGCCGTTGCTGCGGCCATCGGCCGACGGGCTCACCCAGAAGGCATAGAGCGCGCCCGAGGTCAGATGGAAGCGGAAACGCACGGGCCGGCCGCGCAACGCCTCGAGCGTCTCGGCGCCATCCCATGTGACCTGCGCCAGCGTGCTGTCGGCCGTTACCGGCTCGCAGTTTTCCGCCGTGAACGGCGCGATAGGTTCTCCGTCCTCGCCGAGAATCTCGACCGTGAGACTTCCGTCCGAGCAATCGGCATTCACGAACAGGTGGCTGCCGCTGAACGCGACGGGGCGCGTGGTGAGCGTGCCGCCTTCGGGTCCGGCCTCCATCGAGACGAACCCGTCGCGCCGCAGGAACGCGACGCCGGTGCTGCCGCGGTCGTACATGCCGTTCTCGAGCCAGTCGTCGGCCAGGCGCGACTCATCGCCCTGAAAACCAATGTAGTAAAACCAGAGCC